>CALVLO010000163.1 GCA_944338265.1 uncultured Clostridia bacterium | reverse complement strand
GTTTTATTGTATTTATATCTATATCATCATAATTTCTAAAATTTCCATTTCTTAGAGCGTACATTTCCCCATGATTATCCAAATCTTCCATTCTAGCTTCAACTTCTTCCCTAAACTGTGGCCATGGTTCTTTTATTGTAATTTCTGGATTATATTTTAAATCAATAATTTCACCTGTTTCTCTATCTATAATTTCACTATTTTCCTTTAAAACTTTTCTTCTGCTATATCAATATTTAAAGTGCAATTTTTGCACTTTAAAATGTGAGAATTGCACTTTATCTATATATAATAAATATGAACTAATTGTGTCTATTTCTTCTATTCTTTATACTCAGCTTTTTCTTTCAAATCATATACATAATCTTCTATTTTAATAATATCAGAATCTATATAAAACAAACTATAAATTAATCCAATAATATCATAATGTATTCCAATGACTTTATCAAGTGTTCCATCAGAAGTTAGTGAAGCAAAATAATCTGCTCTACTCTCATTATATTCATCATGAATATAATCAAATACTCCATGACCAATTTCGTGAAACAATACTTCTTCAAAAACAATTTCAAATAATTGGGCTATATCAGTAATTTCTGGATCTTTAAATCTTTCAAAATTATCTTTACAAAATTTATTTATTAATTCTGGACATATTAAAATAAATCTCTTACACTTTTTCATCTCTTCTAGATCTTGTTTGCTAACTTCAGACTCTAATAACTCAAATATTTTTTCATTATAATGACAATACATGCCTAATACATCAGAAATATCTCTAGGGCTATTATTTAGGTTGTTACAATCATATCTAAATATTCCAAGCTTAAGCATTGCATTCTCTGATAATGTAAATATATTATCAAAGTAAAATGTTCCAATATAATTTATTAACGCCATTTTTATAAAAACACTTTTTTGCATATAATTATTTAAATACAATATTTCACCAGAATCTTCAAAACCTGGATATTTTAATAATTCTGTTGGAGTAATTGCATCTAACAAACTGAATAATTGTCTATAATATTTATTTCTAATAGATTTTATTTGATATATATAATCATTATTCATTTCAATAGTTTTTTTATCATATTTTATTATTACTTTGTCTTCAGTCTTAATTCTATTACATATTTCATTTATTTGATAATTCTCAACAATATTTTTTATTTTTTTTAATTGTTCAATATCTAAATGTTTAAAATCTATATCAAAATTGATCGTTTCCTCCATTATTTTTCTCCATTTCATCAATATATTTTTTACACATATCTAATGCGTCTTTATAGGAATCATTTATATCGATATCTAGAAATCTTTTATAAAAGTCATGATAATTATTATTTTTAACTTTATAAAGCAACGATAATTTAATAACATACTCAATAGCATCATTGAATACAAAATAATATTTTTTATCTTTTTCACTTTGTATACATTTTTCCATAAAATTTAAATATTCTAAAATATCTTTTTCTATGCCTATTATCAATTCATTAATATCTGCATTTTCGTTATTAAATAATATTTGATGCTCCTTTGAGTTAATTCCAAAGTATTCTTCCATTGCTTCTTTAAATAAATCAAGATTATGATTATTGTTATCTAACATAATATAATTTATATCAGATATAGTGTTTTGGTCACTAATATAACTTCTTAAAGAAAAAAGTTTATCAACTTTAGATGGAAAATAACAAGTAGCTATATTGTAGCAATTACTATAATCTTTATATTTCAAGCATACTATTAAACCATTATTTAAATCTACAATATTAACAGAATCATGCTTATAACTATATTGTAAATCATATTTTCCTTTTGAAATATAATCAAACTTTTTTGATAAATCAATACTAGCTTTGTTATATGAATCTATTATTGTTTTATAATTATCATATTTTATCAAGGAATTCCATTTTCCTGTATGTTTTTCTTTAATTGGATGCTTATGTGCATGGGCTTCAAGTGAATTATTATAATATTTGTGATCTTTGTAAAATGGACTTTTTTCTACCCACTTAAATTCTTTTTGAAATCTTAAAATCTTATTTATTCGTTGTAAATCAATCAGTATAATCACCACCTATTATTAATTTGTTTATTATATGTATTATATAATAATAGCTTTATTTTTTCAATTTCAAAATTCTAAATAATTTTTTGTCATTTTATTTATATTTAAATATATAATTATAAAAACCTATAAAGATAATAAATCTAAAATTAACTGATAACAAAAAGCAGGATTAATTCCTGCTTTATTTAATTGTTATATGTTTCATTGTCTTCTGCT
Organism: uncultured Clostridia bacterium; assembly: GCA_944338265.1. Classification (GTDB taxonomy): domain Bacteria; phylum Bacillota; class Clostridia; order Christensenellales; family Borkfalkiaceae; genus Gallimonas. The sequence goes on along the minus strand of CALVLO010000163.1, from coordinate 445 downwards.
ACCATTAAATAGTTATTCTCATCTTCTGTTTCTTCATAAAGAATGTCCTCTGTTTTAGTTTTTGAATAGCTTATTCCAAAATATTTTTTTATCACATTTTTATCATTATCATCCAACCCATAAATATCGAATATTTTTTCATCTAATTCTTTAATATAAACTTCTTTATTATCATAATCACTAATTATTTTCTCAACCAATTCAACTATGTCATCAACATAGTCTTCATTATATTTTATTGGCAATGTTTCAAGTGTTTCTATGTCTGTTTGTGGCATAGGTCTGCCTTTTTCATTTGCTAATATTTCATAATACCACCTAATAACCTTTGAGTTGAGGATTGCTAATATATATTTTATATTCCATTTATCATTATTTGGTGCAAATGAATGAACATTGTTTAAATGATATAGTCCATCTTCATCATATGCAGCAATAATTGTAT
>CALVLO010000162.1 GCA_944338265.1 uncultured Clostridia bacterium | reverse complement strand
AAAAAGAGTATTTCTTCGATAATTTCCGCATTGAGATCAGAGACTGATTTGCGAGAGAATAAAACATAAGGGGTAAAAATTATGAAGAAAAAGACCATTGCCATAGCAGGTTTCTTACTTGCGGCATCGCTCTGCTTCGGATTGGCGGCGTGCAAATCGGGCACTTCGCTCAAAGACTTCCCCGCCGAAACGACGGAGACGGCGGAGCTCGGCACCGTATATGAGCTGAAAACGCAGGTCGAGGACAACGACGGCACGACGTACCGCGTGAGTTCGCAGGTCGTTACACAGGATGGCGGCGCGGTCCCCGTGTTCGAAAACAAGTTCGACGTAAGCGACGTAAGCGGGTACACCATCACCTATACGGCGATGCTTTCGGAGGAGAAGACGCAGAAGAGCGTCGTCACGCTCAACGTGACGGATAACACTGCGCCCACGATCACCATCAACAAGCCCGAGAACGGCGTTATCAATGCCGAGTACTGCCTGCCGAATATTTCGGTGAGCGACCTTGCGGGCACGCAGCCGACGGTCACGGTGAAGGTGTATCTTGTACAAGGCGAGAGCAAGACGGAGGTCACGGGGCTTGCAGAGCGGGAGGGGAGGTATTATTTTACGCCCGATACGCTCGGAAACTATCAGATCGAAGTGACGGCTTCCAAGGCAAACGGGCAGAGCAAAACGGTGACGCGTACCTTTGTGGTCGATCAGCCCGTTTTGGAGGGCGAAGTGTTCTCGCCCGACGTCTATGATCCCTCTGCGCAGGTGGAAGTCCGCCTGAACACGGGCGATACCGCCATCGATCTTACCAAATTAAAGGTGGAGAGCGGTGCGCCCACGCAGGAAGAAGCAGCAAGTGCCGCCTATAAGGGAAATTACTTGAAAATCGACGGCAGTCAGATCGGCAGCGGCTGGGTGAATTTTTTCCTCACGCCCCGCCAGGATGACGACGCTTATGCCGAATACGATAAAGTTTGTGTTTGGCTCTATTTTGAAGCGGACGAGGGCAGCAATGTGTGGAACAGCCTGTTCAACAAAAACGGCTACCGCGGATATTATGCGGCGAACACATGGCAGCGCATCGTTGTAGACCGCGAATCGTTAGTAGAGAACGTAAACGGTACCTTCCTTTCGCTGCGCTTCAATTCGGACGGCAACGCCAATTTCGATAATTTGAAAGCGATCCGCATCGGGTCGGTCATGGCGGTGAACGACGAGGAGATCACGACGCACGAAACATTGCTCGTGCCGCCCATTCCGGAAGATCGTTACGGGCACGCGGGGGAGGTGTTTGAAATCCCTTCCGCGCAGGTGATGGTGGATGGGCTGATCGATACGACGATCACGCCGACGTTCTCCTCGGCAACCTTTACGCAGAATTTGAAGGGCAGCACGCCGGAGACGATTAGCAGCAGCACGTTTACGCCGCTCACGGGCGGAACGCTTTCTGCAACGTTCAGCTATGATAAGGCTTCTAACCAATCGATCGATGTTTCGTACACGATCTCTGCGGCGCAGGCTTCGGGCAATGTTGTGTTCAGCCCCGCCACGGCGAACGGCAAGATCTCGATGCACGTCAACGATGACGCCCTGATCACGGCAAAAGCGGGCGACTCGGGTGCAGTCTATCAGGGGTCCTATCTTGAAGTCAAAAATAATGGGACGGGGTGGAATAACCTTTATCTCAACCTCGATCTTGCGGAGGATGCCTATTCGGATTATGATCAGTTCGGGATCTGGGTCTACTTTGATGCGGATGCGGACAGTACGGTAAGACCGCAGCTCTTCAATTCGGTGCGGCAGGTCTACACGGCGAACGAATGGCATTGCATTCTCGTTGACCGCGCATTGTTTATGGAAAATATTGCGGATCTGCATGTTCTCTTTACTGCACAGTTCGGCGTCGATAATGCGATCAACTTCGATAATTTGCAGGCGATCCGCCTTGGCGAGATCGTTGCCTTGGATAACGACAAGGACAAGGTGATCGAAGTAGAGTCCGAACAGGTCATCGACCGCACGGTATTGCAAACGTATTCCATTCCGAGCGCGAGCGTTGCGAACGACGATTCTGCAACGGCGGATACCGCGGTCATGTTCCGGCAGGGCTTTAACGGCGAGCCGCTCACCACGTTGGAAGATGCACAGGGCGAAATTGATCTCTCGGCGTTGGGTTCGGGCACGATTTACGTCATGTATACTTGCGACGGCGGGCTGAGCAAGACGGTTACGGTGAATATTGCATCGGTAGAAAATACCACGGACGCATTGCTCGATATGCGCTCCGCGGATGTGCTTCAATATGTTAAGACGAATGATGCAACTACAAAAGTAACATATCAGGCAGATGACGCTGAGAACCGCTATATCAGCTGGACGAATGTCAATTCTGCATCCAGCGCATGGCCGAATATCCTCATCGATTTCAACACGACACAACAGGCGTTGAGAGATCAAAACGTTGCATATTTGAAGGTGGAAATCTATTATCAAACAACCGGGACACGCGGCATAACGGGTTACTTTTGCGCGAACGGTACGTTTAAGGTTGGCTCCGATCAAGCAGCGGATAGCAATTTGCAAATCCCGCGCAATCAATGGTACACGGTTTATATCCCGATCGATAAAATGACGGACGCGGTTCTCGGTCAGGATACAGATTTCATGCGAGTTCGGTTTAATCTGAGCGGGAACGGGAATTTCGATAACGTTCAAGAAGTCCATCTCAAAGGCTTTGTGCCCGTGACGGAAGCGGAAGTGGAAGAGACTTACAGCTATTTCGCGCCTGCCGAGGCGGAAACTACGGAAGGGATCGTGACTAAGGACAATAAGGGTTCCGTAAATCTTGAAACGACCGATTTGCAGGGTGAAACTGCTCCGTATTTAAGCTGGAAGGGCAACACAGGAGACGGTTGGGATCAACTCGTAATCGGCAGCCGCTATCCTGCCTATAACGCTTTTGAGTTGTATGATTACGTTGCCGTCGAGGTGAAATACGTCACTGTAAATTCGGCGTCCACGATTATTTCCGGTTACTTCGCAGGTGGAAAGTGTACAATTGGGAGTACGAGTAATTCTGACCAAGAAGGTCTTGAAAGTATGCGTTGGGTCACGGTATATATGCCGATTGAACAGTTCTATGCAACCGGCGGTGTGAGTGGTTCGTTGGGAGGAGGAAACTATCTGATATCCTGCGGATTTACAAAAACGGGCGCACACTTCCCTCAGGTCGAAGAAGTGCGCATAGGAAATATCTATTTCACCAACGAAAAACCTTCCAATTATGACGAGACGAATAAGGTCGGGTATGTATATCTCGACAGCGTTTCCGAACAGCAGGCATAACGAAGCAAACGTTCCCGCGCGGCGGAAGCCGCGCGGGAAACAAAGAGAGGTAACAACATGAAGTTCAAGTTTTTGGGTACGGGCGCGGCAGAAGGTTTCCCCGCCATGTACTGCGGCTGCGCGTATTGCGAGGCGGCGCGCAAGTCGGGCGGCAAAGATTGGCGCACCCGTTCGCAGGCGATGATCGATGAGGATCTCCTTATCGACTATCCCTCCGATACCTTTATCCACGCCATGCAGTACCGCCTGCGCATGGACAGCGTGAAGTATATCTTCGTCACCCACTCCCATCTCGATCATTTCGCCCCCGAGGATGCGACGATGCGCGGGCTTGCCTTTGCGCACAATATCCGCGAGCCGCTCGTCACCGTTTGGGGCAACGAGGCGGTGAAACAGGTGTACGACTGGGCGCATGAGAAGATGATCGGCAAGATCAAAGATGGCTACACCTATCGGCTGTTGAAGGCATATCAACCTGTGCAGGCGGGGGCGTACACCGTCATCCCGCTGCCCGTGCGGCACGATCCCAACGAGAACTGCTATATCTTCGTCATCCGCAAGGGCGGCAAGAACATCCTCTACGGGAACGATACGGGCATGCTGTACGAAGAGGTGTTCGACTATTTGAAAGAGCAGAAAATCTATTTCGATATGGTCAGCCTCGACTGCACGATGGTGGAAAATCCCGTCTCCGACGAGGGCTCGCACATGGGCGTGGACGGCGTTGTGCGCGTGAAGGCAAGGCTCATGGAGAACGGCAATCTCGATGAAAAGACGAAGCTCTTTGCCAATCATTTCTCGCACAACGGCAACCCCACGCAGGAACGGCTGGAAAAGCTGCTTCTGCCGCACGGCGTCATGCCCGCATACGACGGGTTGGAAGTAGAACTGTAAACGCATATGCAATTTTTCTGTACCGATAGTCTTGTTAAAATTTTTCCGCAGACGAAGAAGGTGCGCCGCCTGAAACACGGCGGCGCGCTTTTGAATGAACGCTACAGCTTGCAGCTCTTTCTGCGCGCCGAGGAGATGCGGCGGGACGTCGTTATCCGCTGCTCCCGCCCCGACGCGGTCACGCTGTATGCGGAGGACTTCATTCCCGCCGTCACCGCAACGCTCTCCGGCGCGGACGATTATACCGTGGGCGGCACGGGGCTGTATCCCGATCTCCTGCGCCCGCTCGGCGTTACGGATGTCTTCCTGCGCGCAGGCATTGCCTGCCCCGTGTTTGTCGAGATCGACTGCAAAGTGCTCGGCGCGGGCAGGCATACGCTCACCTTTCGTGTGGAGTGGGCAGGCGAGACGCTCGCCGAAGCGTCGTTCACGCTCACCGTTACGGGAGCGGAGAGCGCGGAGAGCGATCTCATCGTGACCGATTGGCTGCACTGCGACTGCATTGCAAATTACTACGGCGTTCCCGTGAACGGCAGCCGCTATTTCGCGCGTGTGGAGAATTTTATCCGCACCGCGGTGGAACACGGCATCAACACGGTGTTTGTGCCCTGTTTCGCGCCGCCGCTCGATACGGCGGTGGGGCATCATCGCACCAACGTGCAGCTCGTGGGCGTTACGGAAGAGGACGGCGCGTACCGCTTTGATTTTTCCGCGCTAGAAACGTTCGTCGATCTCGCAAAGCGCGCGGGCGTCAGGTACTACGAGGTGAATCACCTGTTTTCGCAGTGGGGCGCCAAGGCGTGCCCGGATGTCTATATCCGTAAAAACGGCAGAATGCGGCGCTGTTTCGGGTATAAGACTGCGTCGGACAGTGCGCAGTACCGCGCGTTTTTGCGTGCGTTTCTGCCCGCGCTGGACGCTAAGTTCAAAGAGTGGGGCATTGCCGAAAGAGCGCTGTATCACCTCTCCGACGAGCCGAA
>CALVLO010000161.1 GCA_944338265.1 uncultured Clostridia bacterium | reverse complement strand
CCGTTGGAATGCACGCCGCTCGAAGGCAGCGCGAGCATCACGTCGCCCGCCTTCATGCGGGTATTGTCGATGACCTTTTCCGCGTCGACCACGCCGACCGCGAAGCCTGCGAGGTCGTACTCCTCTTCGGGCATCAGCCCGGGATGCTCGGCAGTCTCGCCGCCGACGAGCGCGCAGCCCGCGCGCACGCACCCTTCCGCAACGCCGCCCACGATCGCGGCGATCTTCTCGGGGAAGTTTCTGCCGCAGGCGATATAGTCGAGAAAGACGATGGGCTTCGCGCCGCAGCAGACAATATCGTTCACGCACATGGCGACGCAGTCGATCCCCACCGTGTCGTGTTTATCCATGAGGAACGCGAGCTTGATCTTCGTGCCGACGCCGTCCGTTCCCGAGACGAGCATGGGCTTTTTCATGCCCGCGACGTCGAGCGGGAACAGCCCGCCGAAGCCGCCGATGTCCGCCTTGCCCTCGGGCATGGTACGGGCAACGTGCTTTTTCATCAGCTCGACCGCCTTGTATCCTGCGGTAATATCCACGCCCGCTTTCTTATAACTTTCGGAATAACTCTTTTCCATAACGTCACCTTGTGGTGCGCTTTTGCGCGATCAATCTTTCTTTTTTTGGAATTTGGGATTTTCGCTGATGGGGCGCGTCGCGATGGGGCGCTGCTCGAAGCGGCTCTTTTCCGCCGAGACGGGGATCTCGGTGGGATACACGCCGTCAAAGCAGGCGCAGCAGAAGGTATCGCTGTACTCGCCCGTCAGCCGCCGCGCGTGGTCGATATCCAGATAGCCGACGGAATCGGCGCCGATGATCTTTGCGATCTCCTCTTCGGAATGATGGCAGGCGATGAGGTTCTCGCGCGAGTCGATGTCCGTCCCGTAGTAGCAGGGGTTGAGGAACTTGGGCGCGGAGGAGAGGAAGTGCACCTCCTTGGCGCCCGCATCGCGCAACTGCTTGACGATGGGTCGGCTCGTCGTCCCGCGGACGATGGAGTCGTCCACCAGAATGACGCGCTTGCCGCGCACCGCCGAAGCGATGACGTTGAGCTTGATCTTCACCCTGTCCTCGCGCATCTTCTGATCGGGCGCGATGAACGTTCTGCCGATATACTTGTTCTTCAAAAAGCCGATGCCGTAAGGGATGCCCGAAGCCTGCGCGTAGCCGAGCGCCGCGTCCAGCCCCGAATCGGGCACGCCGACAACGATATCCGCATCGATCTTATACTTTTCATAGAGGAACGCGCCCGCGCGCTTTCTCGCATCGTGCACATAGCAGCCGTCGATCTCCGAATCGGGGCGGGCAGTGTAAAAGTACTCGAACACGCAAAGCGTCTTCTTGCCGCCGCATTGGGTGGTATCGCTCTTCACGCCGTCCTTGGTGATGACGAGCATCTCCCCCGGCTCCACTTCGCGCACCTTGTGCGCCCCCACCGCGTTGAGCGCGCAGGATTCGGAGGCGACGAGGTAGCTCCCGTCGTCCCGCTTGCCGAAGCAGAGCGGGCGGAACCCGTGCGGATCGCGCGCGGCGATGAGCTTGGAGGGCGACATCACAACGAGCGAATACGCTCCTTTCAGCCGCTTCATGGCGGCGAGCACCGCCTCCTCGATGGAGCGCGCCTTCACACGCTCGCGGGTGATCACATAGGCGATGACCTCGGTATCCGAAGTGGTATGGAAGATGCAGCCCTCGTTTTCGAGCTCGGCTCTCAGCTCCGTCGCGTTGATGAGGTTGCCGTTGTGCGCGAGCGCCATGTTGCCCTTCAGGTGATTGACGACGATGGGCTGCGCATTCTCCCTTCCGCTCGTGCCCGTGGTGCCGTAGCGCACATGCCCGATCGCCATATTGCCTAGCCCGAGCTTTGCGAGCACTTCGGAAGTGAACACGTCGTTGACGAGCCCCACATCCTTATACGCATTGAACACGCCGTCGTTGTTGACGACGATGCCCGCCGATTCCTGCCCGCGGTGCTGCAGGGCAAACAGGGCATAGTAACAGGTCTGCGCAACCGTCTGCGCCTCGGGCGCAAAGATGCCGAACACGCCGCACTCTTCGTGGATCTCATGCTCCATACGCATCACTCTCCCTTGGAAACGCGCTTAAAGATTTCCGCATAAGCGTCTTCCACGCCACCCATATCGCGGCGAAAGCGGTCTTTATCGAGCTTCTCGTTGGTCTTGGCGTCCCAGAAACGGCAGGTATCGGGGCTGATCTCATCGGCAAGAACGATGGTCCCGTCCTTGAGCCGCCCGAACTCGAGCTTGAAGTCGATGAGCTTTACGCCGAGGTGCAAAAAGTATGCTTTTAAGACTTCGTTCACACGGAAGGCGTACTTCTTGATCGTCTCGATCTCCTCCTTCGTCGCAAGGCGGAGCGCCAGGGCGTGATAGGAGTTGATGAGCGGATCGCCCAGATCGTCGTTCTTGTACGAGAACTCGATGGTGGGCTCGTCAAAGACGATGCCCTCCTCCACGCCGTAGCGCTTTGCAAACGAGCCCGCGGAAACGTTGCGGATGATGACCTCGAGCGGGACGATCTGCACCTTCTTCACAACGGTATCGCGGTCGGAGAGCTCCTTCACAAAGTGGGTGGGAACGCCCGCCTTTTCGAGGATCTGCATAAGCATGTTGGTCATGCGGTTGTTCACAACGCCCTTGCCCGCGATCGTGCCCTTCTTCAGCCCGTTGAACGCGGTCGCATCGTCCTTATACGAGACGATGCACAAATTCTCGTCCGCCGTGGCGTACACCTTCTTTGCCTTGCCCTCGTAGAGCTGTACGGTCTTTTCCATTGCTGTATATCTCCTTCAATCCTAAAAATTTTTTACTTGTTGTACTTTGCGGCGATCTCCGCATCCTTTTTGAGCACCTTCTCCGCCGCCGCCCTTCTCGCATCAAGGAGCTTGTCCCTGAGCGCGTTGTCCGAAACAGCGAGGATCTGCACCGCAAGCAGCGCCGCGTTCTGCGCGCCGTCGATGGCGACGGTCGCCACGGGGATGCCCGCAGGCATCTGCACGGTGGAAAGAAGGGCGTCCAGCCCGTCGAGCGTGGAGCTCTTCACGGGGATGCCGATCACGGGGAGCACGGTGTTCGCCGCAAGCGAACCCGCAAGGTGCGCCGCCTTGCCCGCCGCCGCAATGATGGCGCCGAACCCCGCCTCCGCCGCGCCCTGCGCAAACGCCTTTGCCTCCACGGGCGTGCGGTGTGCGGAATATACGTGTACTTCGTAGGGAACGCCGTACTCCTCAAAGACGGAGAACGCCTTCTCCACGACGGGAAGATCGCTGTCGCTTCCCATGATGACTGCCACTTTTTTCATCGCAAAAACCTCCGTAAAGCGGGCAGCGCCCGCGTGATATCGCCCTTCTTGCCGCTTGAAAAATAGCGTTGAAAATGAAAAGGAGCAGTTTCTTTCTATGCGAAAAAAACTGCCTACCGAACCCGCTGTGAAGTTTGCCTCTTCTTCTGCCACACGCAGAAACCCACCGCGCTTTTCATGACAATATTATAGCAATTTTCCGTTGCCCCGTCAAGCGTTCGGGGGGATTTTTTCGCGAATTTTCGCGCGGGCAAACGGCGGGGAACGCCCCCTTCACCCGAGCGCCACATCGAGCAGCATCATCACGCAAAATCCCGCCACAACGCCCGCCGAGGCGAGCATCTTGCCGGACGAAAAACATTCGGGGATGAGCTCGGAACACACAACGGCGATCATCGCCCCCGCCGAAAAGGCGAGCGCCCACGGCAGCAGGGAGCCGATCAGCCCCGCCGCAAGCGCGCCCAGCACGCACGCGGGCACCTCCACCGCCCCCGAACCCTGCGCAAAGAGAAAGCTCTTTACGGGGCTCATCCCCTTGGCGCGCATGGGGAAGGCAACGCACATGCCCTCCGGAAAGTTCTGCACGGCAATGCCCAGCCCCAACAAAAGCGCCGAATACGCCGCCGCGGGCGCGAGCGGCGAGAGCGCAAACGCAACGCCCACCGCCATCCCCTCCGGGATGTTGTGCAGCGTCACGGCAAAGTAGAGGAGCGCCGTGCGGCGGTCCCCCACCGCGGCAAACGTCCGCTTACTGCGCGTGAGGAGCGCATCGCTCCCCACAATGAACGCCCCGCCGAGGAGAAAGCCGACCGTCGCGGGCAGATAGGCAGGGAGCGCGCCCGCCTGCTCGATGGCGGGAAGCAGCAGCGAGAAGAAGCTCGCCGCGATCATGATCCCCGCAGAAAACCCCAAGAGCAGCGTAAACACGCTCTCTTTTGGTCGGCGCGCAAAGAGGACAAAGGAGGCGCCGAGCGCCGTCATAAAATACATAAAGAGCGCGGCAAGCAGCGCTTGAAGCCACACATCGAGTGCCAGAAACCACGCCATTGCCTTCCTCCCGTCCCCGCCGCATCGTATTCCCTCCATCCTATGCCGCCCGCCCCCAAAACGTGCCACCCCTCCCTTCCTCCTTTCTCCACTTCTCCACTTCTCAACCCTTCCCCCCGCTCTTCTTTTCTCTCTCCTCTCCCCTCTCTTCCCCACTTCACTCCCCCTGCCCTTCTCTCTGCTTTCTCTGTCCTCCCCTCTATTTCCCTCTTCACTCCCCCTGCCCTGTCCTTTCCTCCATCCCGCCCCTCCTTCTCCATCCCCCTTCTTCCCCTTCTTCTCCTGCCTTCCGCTCTGCTTTCTCCTCCCCCTCTTCTCCTGCCTCTCCATCTCTCCTCCCTTCCCCCTTCACCACCGCTACTCCCCTCTCTGCTTTCTCTGTCCTCTCCCTCTCACCTTCCTTCTTCTCCTACCCCCTCTTTGCTTTCTCCATCCTCTCCGCCTCCGCTGCCCAATTTTCTCCTTCTCCGTTCTCTCCTTCCTCTGTTTCCCTGCTCTCCCATCTCTTCCCCTCTTCACTCCCCCTGCCCTGCCCTATCCTCCACACGCTTCCCCCTTCTTCTCCTGCCTCTCCCTCTCTCCTCTCTTCCCCCTTCCCCTTCACCACCACTTCTCTCCTCTCTGCTTTCTCTGCCTTCTTCTCCATCCTATTTCACCTTTCTCGCCCGACCATTTCCCTTGCCTTCCCATCCCCCTCGTTTGCTCCTTGTTTCTCCCCACCCCTATTTCTCGCCCCTCCTTTTCTCCTCCTCCGCCACTCCCTTTCCTATTTCTCTTTCTTCTCCTTCTTCTCCCCTTTCTCTCCCGCTTCGCCACCCATGCCCTCCCCTCGGCTTCCTCCGTTCTCTCTGTTTTCTCTGCTTTCTCCTATCTCTCCCTTCTACTCCCGTCTCTCCATCTCTACGCCCTCCTCTCCGTTCTCTCTGCCCCTCCCCCCTCTTTTTTCTCTTCCTTTTTTCTCCCAACCGCCCCCGTACTCTTCCTGCCACCCCCTCACCCCTCATCCCTTCCGATATGTTCCCATCCCCCTCCCCCGTCTCCTTCTCCGCTTCCCTCCCTCAAACTTTTTCTTCCTCGCCGACACACCCCGCCCGCTCATTTCCGCTACTCCCTTACCCCATTGCCCCCATCCTCTCCTTCATTTCCATGACCTTCCCAACTTTTCCCGCCTTCCCCTCCACGTCTCTTTTCTTTTTTCCTTCTCTTCTTCCATTCCCACTCGCCCCGCACCCTTCTCCCCACATTCCCCTTTTTTCCTCCCC
>CALVLO010000160.1 GCA_944338265.1 uncultured Clostridia bacterium | reverse complement strand
TATTGCCGTTTCCAAGACGGTGCGCGCCATCTACGCGCGCTATACCGACCGCATCGAGCCGTTCGGCATCGATGAGTGCTGGCTGGACGTGACGGAGAGCGGCTATCTTTTCGGGGACGGGCGGCGCATCGCCGATGAGATCCGCGAGGCGGTCAAGCGCGAAGTGGGCGTTACCGTCAGCGTCGGGGTGAGTTGGAACAAGGTGTTTGCCAAGCTCGCTTCGGATATGAAGAAACCGGATGCGGTCACCGAGATCACGCGCGAAAATTATCGGCGGACGGTGTGGCGGCTGCCTGCTTCCGATCTGTTGTACGTCGGCAAGGCGACAGAGCGCAAACTTGCGGCGCTCGGCATCTTTACCATCGGCGAGATAGCGCTTGCGTCGAAAGCGACGCTCGAGCGTGAGCTTGGCAAGTGGGGCGGCGTGCTGCACGATTATGCGAACGGGCTCGATGAAGATCCAGTCGCTTCCGCCGATGCCCGCCGCGAGATTAAGAGCGTGGGGAACAGCCTCACGAGTTACCGCGATCTGACGACGGAAGAGGACGTGAGGATGCTGCTCCTTATGCTTTCGGAGAGTGTCGCCGCGCGCGTGGCGGAAAAGGGGCTCGGGCGGGCGTCAACCGTCAAGGTGACGGCTGTGGACAACGAGCTTAAACATTATGCCAAGCAGGGGAAGCCTGCCGTCCCCACGCGCAGCGCAAAGGGGATCTCGGAGTGCGCGTTTGCGCTCTTTCGCACGCTCTATCCGTGGCGAAAGCCCGTCCGCGCGCTCGGCGTCACTGTCTGCGATTTTACGGGCGAGCGCGAGCAGCTTACATTTTTTACGGAGGACCGTCGTGAAACGCGCGCCGAACGTTTGGATGAAGCTGTGATGAAGCTGCGCGGGAAGTATGGCAGCACGGCGCTGCAGCGCGCGGCGATCATGCAGGACGAGCGTTTCCGCAATCTTGATGTCCGCGGCGAACATCTCATTCGTTCCGCAAATTCGGAAGAGGATCCGCCGCCTCGTTGAAGCGCGGCGCAAAAGTATGACGATTTACGGCTGTGGGTGTTTGTGTCAATTGATTTTTAGCGTTACGGGGATCGGCAAAAGAAAATCGATTGCGATTGGTTTGACTTTGCGTGCGTTTTTCGTTAGAATAAGGATAGTTTTTTGGGAAAACGGGCGCCGCCGATTGCGTCATGCCGATTGCGTCACACGCAACCGCGGTGGAAGCCGCATTGCGTGCGAGAATCGCAGAAAAAGGCAGCCTGAAAATAGTTCAGACTGCCTTGGCGGGGGAGACGCGAGCGCGAGGAGCGAAGCGACGGCATAGCAATCGCTGCACGAAGCGCCGATTGCGTCACACGCAACCGCGGCAGAAGCCGCATTGCGTGCGAGAATCGCAGAAAAAAAGCAGCCTGTAAACAACTGGCTGCCTTGGCAGGGGAGACGCGATTATCCCGAAAGGCTAAAATTCAATAAAAAACGCTTAAAAAGCCTCAAAAATGCGTAATTTTTGCATTTTTGAGGCTAAAATTTTTTAAATTTAGAAAAATTTAGGGCAACTTTTAGGGCGACATCATAAAATAGGAATTACAATAAATTTTAATGTAAATAAAAACGCTTATTGACATTTATGTTCTGTTTTGCTATAATGTTTACAGAGGTAGATTATGACTGAAAAAAACTTGCTGAATAATTTGGTTTCGGTGACGATGTTCAATCAAGGACAAGCGTCTAAAATATTCAATCGCTTGCAAGAGGAAAAACAAATCGTCGTATTAAAGAATAATGTTCCAACGGCGATTTTGCTGTCACCGGACGAGTATGACAGATTGTTGAGTCTTGCAGAAAACGGGGAGAAAAAGCAATAGTTATATTCTGAAACAATTTGATATTGATTTATTATATTTCGATATGCAAAAGGATATCGACGGGGTTTCCGCACAAATTTTATCGGTAAACGAAGAACAAAAAAACTTATTGCCTTTGGATTTGGAACTTTCAGATAAAGGCTTGGCAAAATGGTTAAAACGGCGCACCATTCCGGGGAATCGTGCATACGTTCAAAATTTTCTTGCTAAACTCGGATTGAATGAAAAGGATACAAAGGGAATAATCGACTTTTGCAAAGGACTTTCTCTCAATGATTGCTATTGGATAGTTGAAGAAAAATTTAACGGTAATTTTGCCGAAAACAATTTATACGATAATAGATTCAGTAATGTATTGTCGCATATTGCCTTTACAGGTTATGGAAGTTTTCAAAAATCTTCGTTGCGTTCGTCGCCGGAATTTACCACCAACGGTTGCCAAGTGTTGGCGCAGAATAGACGACAAAATCGTTTTATACAAGTCGGGAACGGAGGGCTTTGCTAATTCGGGAAACGAACCTTATTGCGAGTACTATGCCTATCAGGTCACCGAAGCTATGGGTATCAATGTCGTACGATACGGATTATCAAAATGGAAAGGGCGGCTTTGTTCCACTTGCGAACTGTTTACAAGCAAAGACTATTCTTTTATGCCGATCGGAAATATCGTAAAAGACGGCGGTGTAAAAGCTGTGGTCGAATATTACAAATCACTCGGCAGTAAGTATTACGATGCGTTCGTCGACATGATCGTATTTGATGCCGTAGTCTTAAACACCGACAGGCACTTCGGCAATTTCGGATTTATGGTAGATAACCGCACGAATCAAATTTGCGCGTCAGCACCGTTATTCGATCACGGCTTATCATTGCTGACGTATGCAATGAACGACGATTTACAAGATTGGGAGAAATACGCCAAAACGCGAGTTCCCGCAACTTATTCGGATTTTATAGAATTAGCCCGCGAACTCATGAGGCATCCGCAAAAAGAAAAACTACGCAAAATCATCAATTTCAAGTTTAAGAAGCATCCGAGATATAATTGGTTGGATAAAAGGCTGAATGTTATCGAACAGTTGATACAAAAACAAATAAGAGAATTACTAATATAGAATGAATGTAGTAGAATTATAGGGGTTGAGCATATTATTTATTTAATTAGAGGGGCATATGAGATTTCGCAATTTATCTATAAAAAATTTTAGAAATTTTGAGGACATTAATATTGACTTGTCCAATCAAAATATTTTCTTTGGCTTGAACGATGTTGGTAAAACAAATCTCTTATATGCTTTGAGATATGTTTTTGATAAGGATATTAGAAAATATTATTTAATTGATTCTGATTTTTATAATAAAAATATAGATAAACCAATAGAAATAATATTGACTTTGGATATAAGTGATATTGATAATAGTGATTGTCAGAAATTACGCGCGAAATTAAAGGGTGCTTTATTAAGCACGCACAATCAAGTATTTATTAAGTTATATGCACAATACGACAAAAAAGAAATGATAGCAATACCGATATTATCTTGGGGCGGAGACTTGGAACATTTACAAGATATGAAACCACGAGGGTATATGTTTGAAATTGATTATGTATTTAATGTTATTTACATAGATTCCTATGTTGATTTGTATTCGCTTTTTAAGAAGAATGTAAATCAACTTATTAAAAATGAAAATGCTGACGACGAGAAAATATTATTGGAAATACAAAAGAACGTCGATGAATTAAACGCTAAGGTTGCTTCTCTATCGGGAATTAAAGAATTTGAGGAGAAAATTGCGCCTGAGTATAATAAGTTTAGGAATGAGGGAGTTTCTATTTCAATTAAATCTGAAATAGCAGTCAAGGGATTATATTCTAATGTTATACCTTATATTAAACAGGATAATGATGAAAATTTATATCCGACAGCAGGGGAAGGCAGAAAAAAACTTTTAGTATATTCTATATTTGATATTCTTGCTGATAAAAACAACGATAAAAAAATAAATATTTTTCTCATAGAAGAACCTGAAAATCATTTACATAAATCTTTACAGATAGCACTTTCACAAATTCTTTTCACTGATAATAAATATTCATACTTATTTGTAACAACGCATTCACCATATGTTTTATATGAAATGGATAATGTGAATTTAGTTCGCATTTTTAATGAAAGAAAAATAACAAGCAAAAGTACTTTTTATAAAGTCCCGAAAGATTATGAGAAAAATAGAAAAATGCTAAATCAGGGATTATCAGAAGCAATTTTTGCGAATAAAGTGCTGTTGGTAGAAGGCACATCTGAAAGATTATTATTTAGTAAAGTTTTATCGGTAGTTAAACCTTTTTATGAGGCAGACGGGACGTATATATTGTCAGTTGATGGTGTTGGTTTTGAAAAATATTTTTCAATTTTGGATGGCTTGAAAATTATAAATGTTATAAAGACTGATAATGATTTAAGAAAATCAAATGATAGCAATGCATATTTTCCGTTGGGCTTTTCAAGATGTAATAAATATTTGGATGAAAATTTGTTGCCAACAGATAATATTGACGAAAATACTATTAAATCTAAAAGAGCAATATATTTAGCAAATCAAGAAACGCTTGATAAAATGCGAAAAGATTTTAACATATACCTTTCAAAAGTGGATTTGGAGAATGATTTAGATGAAGCAATGCACGATAGATTGGTGGTATTGTTGGGAGATGAGCCAGTTAAGTATTTACAGTCCGCAAAGCATTATCATATGGTTGAATTGATAGAAAAAATAGATGATAATGATTGTAAGACAATTTTCGAACATTATAATTTTGCTTGTCTTAAAGAGGTTATATGATATGAAATTGACTCCTGTGCAAGAAGAAATTGTAAATATTAAAGACAATTTGGTCGTTCAAGCAAGCGCTGGAACAGGTAAAACGCACACTATGGTGTGCAAAATAGCGCAAGAGATTAATGATAATAAAACACATAAAGTTATCGCGGCTATTACTTTTACAATAAAAGCAGCACAAGAAATCAAAAATAGATTGGCTGTTGATGTTAGCCAACATTTCATAGGAACAAATAATAGTTTTGTCATAGAAGAAATTATTAAGCCTTTTATGAAAGATGTTTACGGAAAAGATTTTGATATTGATATGAGTACGGACTATGCTCTAAAAGTGGCTAATTTTGATGAGGGAATTGAAAAAATCCGTTCTAATGGAATTTTGACTACTTATAGTGATAATAAGAAAAATTTTATATTTGAATTGGCTCAAAGTATTGTGGAGCGGTCAATAGCGTGTCAATTATATTTGAAGGCAAAATACTTTAAGATTTATATTGATGAATATCAAGATTGCGATATTTCAATGCACAATTTATTTATGTGTTTATGTGATTGTTTGAATATTTCGACATTCATTGTAGGGGATGAAAAGCAATCTATTTATAGTTGGAGAGGGGCTTATCCAGAGGCATTTAAGAGTATAAGTAGAAAATCAAATTTTGTGTCTAAATTTATGGGGGATAATTTTAGGTCTTGTCAGCAAATCCAAAATTATTCAAATTTATTGTTTGATGAAACAAGTAATCTTTATAGTCCAACTGAAAAGTTAGATAGTATTTTCTACTTGTCAGCTTCTTCGTCAGATTGGGCAAGAACAGTTTTATCAAAGATTGATCGAAATAAAAGTACGGCATTATTAAGATATTCTAATGATAATGCAAGGATT
Organism: uncultured Clostridia bacterium; assembly: GCA_944338265.1. Lineage (GTDB taxonomy): Bacteria > Bacillota > Clostridia > Christensenellales > Borkfalkiaceae > Gallimonas. The sequence continues at coordinate 7,733 of CALVLO010000160.1, read as the reverse complement.
GGTGCAGAATTTTTAACGGAAAGCGGTATTGAATTTGTATATATACCGCAAACACCAATTGCTGATATTACTACTGAGACCGCTTGGTTATATAATGCGGTAGCGCAATTTCTTATACTTGAAAAATATTCTGTATACGATTTGATTTCTGAAATCCCCGTAGAGGGCGATGAGAGTACTAAAACTGTTTCAAAAATAGAAAAATTGTTAAAGCGTATTGAGTCGGCTAAAAGTGAGGAAGAAACCTTTTGCAAGGCTGTAAATGAGTTGGCTGTGTATTTAGATTATTCGACACGACCTGATCACTTAGAAAAATTGTATAATACCATATCTGATTCAAAATATTTTTCCGCATTTGAGCCTGATAAATATCAAAATATCTCTATAACTTTCCATTCGTCAAAAGGATTAGAGTTTGACCAAGTTATTGTTTTTGCTGAGGATTATAGACTTTCGGATAAGGCAAGTTTAAATAATCATTATGTTGCTGTTACAAGGGCAAAAAGCAAATTGATTATAGTAAAAATAAATAATTATAATGCAAATTTATTTCAGGAGAATTTAGAAAAAAATTTTGCCAAAAAGGGACTTGATATTACAAATTTAGTTACTATCTGTTAGAATAAGATTTCAATTCAGATAAATTATTGATAATGAATAGACATTAAAATTATTTTTCTTGCACATTAAAACGGTATTTGGTTATGTAATTTGTCATACTCATCTAAAACTTCTTTTGGAGTGCGATAATTGAGACGAGAGTGTAGACGGAAGTTGTTGTAGTATTTAATATATTTTTGAACAGAATGGAAGAATTCTTCGGGGGATGAATATGTTTTCCGATAGAGTTCTTCTTTTTTCAGTGTTGCGAAAAAAGATTCCATGTGTCCGTTGTCTTGCGGGGTGGCAACCCTTGAAAAAGATTGGCGGATGCCATATGATTTTAAAAGTGCACGGATTGCAGTGGCAGTAAAGGCTGCACCATTATCGCTGTGAAAAATCAATCCATATGGCGGATTTCGTTTGGCATAGGCATCTATAAATGTATTGGCTATAAGGGCAGAATCATTGGTAGTGGAAATTGTATAAGAAATCACATAACGTGAGTATATATCTTCGATAGAACAAATATAAAACTTCGTGTCGAAAAGTTTTATTTCAGTAACGTCGCTTAGCCAAGCAATATCAGGAGCGGATAAGGCATATTTCTTTTGCCATGTATCGTTATTGCCGTTTGCAATATTCTTCCTTTGTGGCCGAGGCGGCTTTTGACCGATCACGGCATGAATACCATTCTCTTGCATAAGTTGAGATACTGTCTTATATGACGTATTGTAGCCACGTCTTTTTAACTCGTGGCAAATTCGTTTAAATCCATAGCAGGGATTGTCACATGCAATTTCTTTAATTAAGAAAGTTAGCGTTTTGTTGCGCCGCTCGTTTTGTGTCTCTTTATGCATTATGTAACGATAAAATTTAGTGCGGTTAATATTGAGAACTGTACACAAATATTTGATTGGATACAACGTTCTATATTTGTCAATGGCTATGAGTTTGTCTTTATCGGTAGATTGTGGTGAACACCCTGTGATTTGATATGCTTCCAATTGCTTTTTCATGCGAGCATTTTCCCATTCCAGTTTTTTATAATCATGTTTTGTGATGATAAGTCCATCTTGGGAATAAATTTTTTTATATTCTTCTACCCAAAAATAAAATGTACTTTTCGGGATACCGTATTTATCCCGCAATCGTCTTCCATTCCTACCGCGCAAATACATAGAAATAATATTTTTCTTAAATTTTTCCGAATAGGGCTTTGGATTTATAATTACATTTGTGTTCATGACATGGCTCCTTAAGTCCTATTATAACAAAAAACAGAATTTTCACAAAGCGACAATGTGTTTGCTTGCGAAAATTCCGTTTTTAAGCTATAATAGAAAAAGGATGTCGAACGAAACAGTCTAATCAAAACTGTATCAAATTTCGACACCCTTCCATGTGGCAGGGGAGACGCGATTCGAACACGCAACCGACGGTTTTGGAGACCGCTACTCTACCGTTGAGCCACTCCCCTGTGACGGTAGGTATTATATATGATTTTGCGGCATTCGTCAAGAATTTTCAAACGCTAACTCGAAATTTAAGGAGATAAAACATGAAAAAACGCGTTAAGCTCGGTGTGATCGGCGGTGGCTTTATGGCGCAGGCGATCGTGCAAGGTGCAATCGGGAAGGGGTTCCTTGCGGCAGACGAGATCGTTGTCGCCGAGCCCGATGCTGCGCGCCGCGCCTTTTTTGCCGATCTCGGCGTATCCGTGACGGAGGACGATGCCCTTGCGGCGCAGGCAGAATATCTCCTGCTTGCCGTCAAGCCGCAGATCTTCCCGGAGGTCGCGCGGCAGCTCTGCGAAAAGCGGCTTCCCGTGCTCATCAGTATCATGGCGGGCAAGACGAAGGCTGCGATCAAACGTGCGACGGGGGCGGGGAAGGTGGCGCGCATCATGCCGAACCTTCCCTGTTCGGTGGGCGCCGGGATGGCGGGGACGGATTGCTCCGACCTTGCTCCCGAGGAGCGCGCGTTCGTGCACGGGTTGTTTGCTTCCGTCGGGGAGGCGGAGGAGGTCCCCGAGGCGCTTCTCGATGCGGTGACGGGCATTTCGGGGAGCGGGCCCGCTTATGTCTACCTTTTTTTGCTCTCTCTCGTTCGCGCGGGGGTGCGCCATGGGATGACGGAGGCGCAGGCGAAAAAGTTTGCGCTTCAGACGGTAGAGGGGGGCGTGGCGATGGCAAAGAGCTCCGAAAAATCGCTCGAAGCGCTCATTCAAGCCGTCTCTTCCAAGGGCGGAACGACGGTCGCCGCGCTTGAAAGTTTCCGCAAAGATGACTTTGAAGGAAGTGTACTGCGGGCGGTGGATGCCGCCGTGCGCCGCGCAGGGGAGCTTTCCGAATGAAGAAAGTCACGCTCTACACGGACGGTGCCTGTTCGGGCAATCCGGGGCGCGGCGGATGGGGTGCTGTGCTCCTCTACGGCGAACATCGCAGGGAGCTGAGCGGCGGCGAGCGGGAGACGACCAACAACCGCATGGAGCTTACGGCGGTCATTGAAGGGTTAAAGGCACTTAAAGTTGCCTGCGAGGTAGATATTTACAGCGATTCTGCCTATACGGTCAATGCTTTTTTGGAAGGTTGGGTCGCAGGATGGGAGCGCACAGGGTGGAAAAAGGCAGATAACAAGCCCGTGCTCAATGCCGACCTTTGGCAGGCGCTTTTGGCGCTCACGCGGATGCATCGCGTCCGATTTCACAAGGTGAAGGGGCATGCGGACAACGAGCTCAACAACCGCTGCGATGCGCTTGCGCGCGGCGCCATCCCGAAAGAAGACTAAACAGACATTGCGGCGGGTATAATAGTAACAGGTTTGAAGATGATCGCAGGAAAGAAACTCCGCAAAAGAGATCTTGTGCATATCCTCTGTCTGGCGCTTGCGGCGGCACTGTTTGAGTGCCTATTTGTGCTTGCGGTGGCGTCGTTGGGCGGGGGGATTTCAGACGGCGTGTATGTCCTCGCGCTCGTCGGCGGGACGCTGCTCAATGCCGCCGTGCTGACGGCGGATTACGTCGGATACTTTATGCGCAAGCAGCTCATCTACCGCGGCTGCATCATCTTGTATATTTTGCTCGTCTTTGCGGCGACGCTTTTCTATGCGCTGCTCGAGACGGGCTTCTTTGCCGTTTTGCGCGACGAGGAAAAATTCGAGGAATATCTCCGCGGTGCAGGCGGGTGGATGGCTGCGCTCTTTATCACGCTGCAATTTTTGCAGGTCGTCATTCTGCCCATCCCGAGCACCGTCACCGTTGTTGCGGGGAGCGTGCTGTTCGGCAGCCTGTTCGGGAGCATTTACAGCCTCATCGGGATATTGCTCGGTTCCGTGGTCGCCTTTTTGATCGGGCGGTATGCGGGCTTCCGCGTCGTTGCGTGGATCGTGGGGGAGGAGACGTTGGAAAAATGGCTGAAAAAACTCAAGGGGAAGGATAAACTCTTTTTGAGTGCCATGTTTCTGCTTCCCGTGTTTCCCGACGACGTGCTCTGCTTTGTGGCGGGAATCTCTTCCATGTCCTTTCTGTACTTTCTTGCCGTCATCTTTATCTCGCGCGTGATCGCCATCTTTACGACGAGCTACTCCATCACCCTCATTCCCTTCGATACATGGTGGGGGCTGCTCATCTGGGGCGTGCTGTTCGTGCTCGTCGTGCTGCTCTTCGTCGTCTTGTATAAAAAGTCGGATGTCATCCTCGCCTGGTGCGAAAAACTCTTTCATCGCGAGCGGCGCGTCGAGCGGGTCGTCAAGAAGGATGAGTTTTCGGTGGAGATCGTGGATGCGGATGGCTGCGTTGTCAAAAAGGGCGTGAAAAAAGAAGGGGAGGAGCCTCCAAAATCATCATAAAAAGAAAAACGGCATGCAAAAATGCCGACGGGACTGCGTTTTACGAGGAAAACAGATGCAACAGGTTATCGTGATCGGCGGAGGTGCCGCAGGGCTGATGGCTGCATGCACGGCGGCGCGCCGCGGGCGGCAGGTGCTTCTTTTGGAAAAAAACGAGAAGCTCGGCAAAAAGATCTATATTACGGGAAAGGGCAGGTGCAATGTGACGAACGACTGCTCGCCCGAGGAATTTCTCGCGCATGTCGTCAACGGCGGGAAATTTTTGACGCGCGCAGCCTACGCCTTTCCGCCCGAACAGACAATGCGCTTTTTCGAGGAACAGGGGCTCGCGCTCAAAGTGGAGCGCGGCGGGCGTGTCTTTCCCGTTTCCGATCATGCAAGCGACGTGACCAAGGCGCTCGAGCGGGCGTGCCGTGCGGCGGGCGTTGCCATTTCCCTGGGGGAAGAGGTGCTTTCGGTCGAGGCGGCGGAGGGCGACGCCTGCGCCGTACATACGCAAAAAGGGCGGCTCGCGTGCGATGCCGTTGTGGTGGCGACGGGCGGACTTTCCTATCCTTCGACGGGTTCGACGGGGGATGGATACCGCTTTGCGGCGGCGCTCGGGCATGTCTGCACGCCGCTCTATCCGTCGCTTGTGGGCATCGAGCTTGAAGAGGCGGTGGACGCGGCGCAGGGCGTCTCCCTCAAAAACGTTGTTTTGACCGCCAAACAGGGCAAAAAGACGGTGTTTTCCGAGATGGGCGAACTGCTCTTTACGCATTACGGCGTGAGCGGTCCGCTCGTTCTCACGCTCTCCGCGCTTCTGAACGGCGCGCAGGGGCGCACGCCGCGGGATGTGCGGCTGCAGCTTGATTTTAAGCCAGCGCTCGAGGAGCGAGTGCTTGAAGAGCGGCTGCTGCGTGATTTTGCGGCGCGCAAGAACGAAGCGATGAAAAATGTGATGCGCGGCTTGCTGCCTGCGGGCGTTGTCGGGCTTGTGCTGCGTGCGGCGCGGATCGCGCCCGAAAAACAGGCGAATGCCGTGACGCGGGAGGAGCGCCGTGCGTTGCTTGCGGCGCTCAAAGCGTTTCCGCTCACACCGCGCGCACTGCGCGGGTTTGAAGAGGCGGTCGTCACGGCGGGAGGGGTCTCGCTGCGGGAGGTCGATCCTGCAACGATGGGCTCGCGCCTCGTAAAGGGGTTGTATTTTTGCGGCGAGGTGCTCGATTGCGATGCCTTTACGGGGGGATACAACTTGCAGATCGCATTTTGCACGGGCTTTTTGGCGGGGCAAAATGTATAAATTCAAATTTTGCATAGTAATATGTCAGACATAATATTGTGCCGATTGCGAAAAACCGAGTGCGATTGTTGACATTTCGGACAAATTGTCGTATGATGGAGAGGTACATAAGGAGGTTTACCAATGACAGTCATCCGCGGCGCAACGACGATCGCTGAAGATACGCCCGAGGAGATCAGAGGGGCGGTAAAAGAGTTGCTCGAACAAATCGAGAGCCGCAATTTTTTGAAGCGGGACGAGGTCGTGAGCATCGTGTTTTCGAGCACGTCCGATATTCATTCCTTTTATCCCGCCAAGGCGGCGCGCGAGGCGGGCTTTGAGAGCTGCTCGCTCTTTTCAGCGCAGGAGCCGGATATCGACGGCGGGCTGAAGCTCTGTATCCGCGTGATGTTATTTGTAGAAAAGAACGAGACGCCGCGCCACGTTTATCTGCGCGGGGCGCGCGCCCTCAGGAAGGATGTTGCGCAAAAGTTCAACGTCGCCATTGATGGACCCGCGGGGAGCGGGAAATCCACCATCGCCAAGATGCTCGCGCGCGATTACCACATATTATATCTGGATACGGGCGCAATGTACCGCGCCTGTGCGCTTGCCTGCCTCCGTGCGCAGGCGGACGTTGCGGACGAGGCGCAGGTGTGCGATTTGATGCGCGATGTCTCGCTCGATATCGTCTATCGGGACGGCGTGCAGCACACGCTGCTCGACGGCGAAGACGTCTCCGAAGCCATCCGCGCGCCGGAAGTCTCCATGGCGGCGTCCACTGTCTCCAAGCACATGAGCGTGCGCATGAAGATGGTGGAAAAGCAGCGCGAGATCGCGGGAAAAATGTCTTGCGTATTGGACGGACGGGATATCGGCACCTTTGTGCTGCCCGATGCCGATTTCAAATTCTTTTTGACGGCGAGCGTGGAGGTGCGCGCCAAGCGCCGTGCAGACGAGATGGCGGCAAAGGGCTACAAGGTCGATTTTAGCAAGCTCCAAGAGGAGATCGCCGCGCGCGACGAGCAGGACTCCACCCGCAAGATCGCGCCCTTAAAGTGTGCGGACGACGCTATTTTGATCGATACTTCTTGCATGACGGCAGAAGAGGTGCTCCGCACGATCAAACAAAAAATGCAGGAGAGGATCTGATGGCAGAGCCGAAAGATGCGGAGCGGGAGGCGCGGCGTGCCCGAAAAGCTGCCCGCCGTGCGGAAAAACTGCAAAAGAAGCGAGAAAAAAAGCTGAAAAAGCACGAGGCGCAGCGCCGCCTGCTCTTTCCTGCCGATAAAAAGGGCAGGCACGTTATGCACACGATGAACTTTCTGCGCGTGCTTCTGTATCCGCTTCAAATGATTTTTTTCCCGCACCGCCTGCACGGTCATAAAAAGGTCGGGAAGGGTCCCTTCATCTACGTCGTCAATCATTATACACTGTGGGATGTGTTCTTTGTAGCGCATTCGACGTGGGAGGGGCTGCATTTTCTTGCCAAAGATTCCGTCCTGCACGCGCCCGTGATCGGCTATTTTGCGCGCAGGCTGGGGGCGATCGGCGCCATGCGCGACGGTTCGGACGTCCGCAGCCTCATGGATTGCATCAAAGTGCTCAAAAACGGTGAAAAGATCGTCATCTTCCCGGAGGGCACGCGCAATAAAACTTCGGAAGAGACCTTTCTTCCCTTCCACGGCGGTGCGGCGATGCTCGCGATCAAGACGAAAACGCCCGTCATCCCCGTCGTCCTTTGCAACCGCCCGCGGCTCTTCCGCGTGACGCACGTCGTCTTCGGCGAGCCGATGGAACTCTCCGAATACTACGGGCGCAAGCTGACGCCCGAGGAGGCGGGAGCTGCGGACAAGGCGCTCGAGGCGCGCTTGTATGCGCTGCGCGATGATTTCCGCGCCGCACGGGCGGAGAAGAAGGCGGGGAAAAAGGAATCGAAAAAGAAAGAGAAAAAGCAGGCGGAGGAAACGGCGCCGTGAAGATCCTCGTCGCAAAGCACTGCGGCTTTTGCACGGGCGTGAAG
>CALVLO010000159.1 GCA_944338265.1 uncultured Clostridia bacterium | reverse complement strand
CAGCGCGCAAAGGCGATCGTCGAGAGCATCGTGCGCGATCCCGAAGTGGGCGATATGTTCATCGGGCGCGTCGTGCGCGTCCTCTCCACGATGGGCGCGTTCGTCGAGTTCGCTCCCGGCAAAGACGGCATGATCCACATCTCCAAGCTCTCCGATAAGCGCGTCGAGAAGGTGGAGGATGTGCTCAACGTCGGCGACGTGGTCAAGGTAAAGATCATCAAGATCGGCGAGAAGGGCATCGACTTCAAGCTGCTCGAAAAGCTCGCATAAGGGCGGGAAAGCACCGCCAAAAAACGCATAAAAGAACGCCTCCTGCGGGAGGCGTTTTTTTGCACGATCGTGCGCGCGTGTGAGATTTAGCCGAGGCAGAGCACCTCGTTGGCGTCGAGATCCAAAATTTTGCAGAGGTTTGCGAACGTCTCTAAGGAAGGCGTCTTTTTCCCGTGGACGTAGCGGGAGATCTGAACATGCGAAATGCCGAGCCGCCGTGCGATCTCGCTCTGCGTGAGACCGCTCTCTTTGATCGCCTCGGCGATTTTTTGTTGGATTGCATCGAGCGCGATCATCTGCCTGCTCCCGCGGGGATTTTCCTCATTATAGTACCTGTTGGGTACATTTTGCTTGGCATGTACCCATTGGATACAAAATAATTTTGGCAAAATCAGACTTGACCGTTCTTATGAAAGGGCGTGCAGGTGCCGTGCGGGGCATATGCGGGGCGGGGCAGACGGAGCGATCTATAAGCCATACTTATGCTTTTGCGCGCATATGCGTGGGCGCGCAATTGTCACTTTGTAAGCAAAATAAATGATTTCTGCGGAAAAACTTTTGATATTTGTAAAATTTTTGTGAAAGCGCGGGGGAAGATGGGCATCATATCCCCCCGCAATTTGACAAATGCTTCCAAATATAGTATTATTGTAACTGAACGAACGGCAATGCGCGCCGCGGGCGCGGAAGGAGGAGAGATGGCAAACAGCGAAAGAGACGAGTATTTTTTGACCAAAGATGAGTGGGTGAAGATCGGCGGGCTCACCCGCCAATGTGTGGATGCCTGCCGCATCGATCCCAAGTTTTACGAGCAGTACGACGTGAAAAAGGGCTTGCGCGATCTGGACGGCAAGGGCGTTTTGGCGGGGCTGACGGAGATCTCCGAGATCAAATCGATGGAGGTGGTGGACGGCAAGCGCGTCCCCGTGGACGGCGAGCTCTACTACCGCGGCTACGACGTCAACGAACTCATCCGCGGCTTTTTGAAGGATAAGCGCTTCGGCTTTGAGGAGACGACCTATCTCCTGCTCACGGGCAAGCTCCCCAACGCGCGCGAGCTGCGCTCCTTCCGCAAGCTCCTCGGCGAATTTTACACCCTGCCCAAGAACTTCGTGCGCGACGTCATTATGAAGTCGCCCTCGCTCGACATGATGAACTCCCTCATGCGGTGCGTGCTGGCGCTCTTCCCGTACGACCCGCACCCCAACGATACCTCGCCCGAAAACGTCATGCGGCAGTGCTTGCAGCTCATTGCGGAATTTCCCATTTTCGCGGTGTACAGCTATGCGGCGGCGAACTTCTACAAGAACAACGATTCGCTCGTCATTCACCGCCCGCGCACCGACCTCTCCATGGCGGAAAATATCCTCTATATGCTGCGGCAGGACTGTAAATATACCCAGCTCGAAGCAAGCGTTCTGGATATGGCGCTCGTGCTCCACGCCGAGCACGGCGGCGGCAACAATTCCTCGTTTACGACGCACGTCGTCACTTCTTCGGGCACGGATACATATTCGGCAATCACCGCGGCGCTTGGCTCGCTGAAAGGTCCTCGCCACGGCGGCGCGAATTTGCGCGTCATGCAGATGTTCGCCGATATGAAAAAGCACATCGATCCCCGCGATGAAAAGCAGGTTGCGGGATATCTGGAGGCGCTTGTAGACGGCAAGGCGTTCGACGGTGCGGGGCTCATTTACGGACTCGGTCACGCCGTGTACTCCATTTCCGATCCCCGCGCCAAGATCTTTAAGGAGTTCGTCGCTAAGCTCGCCGAAGAGAAGGGCATGGGGGAGGAGTACGCCCTCTATGCCAAGGTGGAGGCGCTCGCGCCCGAGATCATCGCCAAAAAGCGCAAAATTTATAAGGGCGTTTCGGCGAACGTCGATTTTTACAGCGGGTTTGCCTATACCATGCTGAATATTCCCGTCGAGCTGTTTACGCCCATCTTTGCCATCGCCCGTATTGCGGGTTGGAGTGCGCACCGCATGGAGGAGCTCGTCAACGCGGGGAAGATCATCCGCCCCGCCTACGAGAGCGTTTCCGAACGCCGCGCCTATGTGCCCATGAAGGAGCGCAAGTAAATTTTTTAGTTAGAAGTTTGTTGAATGGGTGCGCCCGCGGCTTTTGCCGCGGGCGCGCTTGGTTCTTTTGCCTTGATGAGATGCGGTGCACGCGCGGTGGGGGTGTGTTTATGGGGGGGACTCCCTTAGTCACTTCGTGACAGCGTCTTGGCGGCACCAAGGTGGAGTGCCGCCGATGAGGGAGCCAAGGGGATGTTGTGCCCCCCTTAATACTTGTTTTAAGGGGGGAAAGCCGCCGAGCGCATCGCGCTCGGCGGCAGGGGGGATTTTTTATTCGTTCATGCCCCGCCGCAACAGCGGCGGGGCATGAATTACCTTGTTTTTTCTTAGAGCAGCGGAGCCGCGTTAAGTAAGGTTGGCAACATAGAGATGGAATGGAAGCGGTAAAACGCCTTATCCCCTCCCTACCCTCCCCTTGAACAACAAAGGGAGGCGAGAAAAAGAGGGGGAAGGTGATCAATCCCCCCTTAGTCCCCCCTTAAAGCGGCGGAGCCGCGTTAAGGGGGGCGGGTGTTCGAGCGATGGAGGAGGGGGAAGTAGGGAAAGGAGAAGGGAGGGGGAGGAGGGAAAGAGAAGGAGGGGGAAGTAGGGAAAGAGAAGGAGGGGGAAGTAGGGAAAGAGAAGGAGGGGGAAGTAGGGA
>CALVLO010000158.1 GCA_944338265.1 uncultured Clostridia bacterium | reverse complement strand
GTTTTAAGGGGGGAAAGCCGCCGCCCCCGCGGCGGCAGGGGGGATAACCACCATAAAATCCATCCAACAACAAGGAGCCCGCGTGAAAAAACAATTAAACTGCAAACTTCAAATCGTGCTCGTGGGGCTCATCACGGGCGTATTTGCAGGCGTCGTCGTCACGCTGTACAACCTCCTCACGGCAATGGCAGAGGAGTTCTCGCGCGGCTACTACGCCTTCTTCCGCGAACATCCCGCCTTCATCCCGCTGCTCTTTCTGGCGCTCTTTTTCGGCGCCGTCGTCATCGGCGGAACGCTCCGCTTCCTGCCCTTCATCCGCGGCAGCGGCATTCCGCAGACGGAGGGCGCGATGCGCGGGCTCATGCGCTTTTCGTGGTACCGCGCCCTCACGGGCATGTTCGCGGCGAGCCTCTTTACCGTCTTCATGGGGCTCTCGGCGGGGTCGGAAGGACCAAGCCTGATGCTCGGCGGCGCGTGCGGCAGCGGCGTAAGCGAACTTTTGCGCCGCAACGGATATGTGCGGCGGTATCAGATCACGGGCGGGGCGAGCGCGGGGCTCGCCGTCGCCTTCAACGCGCCGCTCACGGGCGTGGTGTTCGCCTTTGAAGAGGGTCAGCGCCGCTTCTCGCCCGAGGTCGTGCTCTGCGCCGTCTCCTCCGTCTCCGTCGCCGTCTTGGTGCGCAACCTCCTGCGCATGGCGTTCGGCATGGAGGCAGGCGCCTACTTTACCACCTTCTCCTTTGCCGCGGCGGATATGACGCAGCCGCTCTTCTATTGCTATGTGCTCCTCGCCTCGCTCGTGTGCGCGCTCGCGGGCGTCGGGTTTTACTTCCTCGTCTTTGTCTGCAAGCGCCTCTTTTCCCGTCTTCGGTTTTGGAAGGGGATGGGGAAGATGCTCCCGCCCTTCCTGCTTGCAGGCGCGGCGGGGCTTGTCACGGCATACGCAATGGGCGGCGGGCATGCCTTCATTTCCGCGCTCGGCAGCGGATCGGATGGCGTCGCGCGCATCTTCTCCTCCCCGCTGTGGGCAACGCTTTGCATCGTCGTCCTTCTCAAATTGCTGCTCACCGCCGTCAACATGGGCGCGGGCGTGCCCTGCGGAGCGTTCATCCCCATGCTCGCCGTCGGCGCGGGAACGGGTGCGCTCATGGCGCTTCTTTGCGGCGCGATGGGCATGGACGGCGCCTATGCGGATGCCCTCATCGTCATCGGCATGGCGGCGTTTTTCACCGCCGTCGTCAAAGCGCCGCTCACCGGCGTCATCATGACGGTGGAGCTCACATCCAACTTCTTCTTCCTCCTGCCCGCCCTCCTCGGCGCGGGGGTAGGATATCTGCTGAGCGAACTCTTCCGCACGCGCTCCGTCTACGACCGCCTGCTCGACGAGATGCTCTCCGCAGCAGACCAAGCAGACCAAGCAGAACACGAAGAACACGCAGAATCCGCGGCAGCCGCGAAAGCCACAGCAAACCACACCTCGCCCGAAGCGGTGGAAGCAGCGGCAGACTACACCCCGCCCGAAGCGACGACGAAATCCGCAGTAACCCCCTCGCCCGAGACAGCGGAGGTCACAGCCGACCACACCTTGTCCGAGATGTCGTCGGAGGCAGCCTGCACTGATGCCGCGCATCAAGCGGACGAAGCCCGATAACCATTGCCCCCCCTTAACACCAAAGCGATGCCCCCCTTAACACTTGTTTTAAGGGGGGATGCCCGTAGGGCAGGGGGGATTGAGAAAAATCAGCGTAGCAACAGCGGGTGAAGCAAATCCCTTGCCTCCCTCTATGAGGGGTGAGCGGCGCGTTATGCGCATCAGCGCAGTGCGCTGTGCGCGCGTCGCGAACGAAAGAATTGCCTTTCTCAGCGGCAATTTGTGACCGACACGAGGAGAAAGTCTTGCTTGCAAAAGAATTTCGACGAAGTGGCGCACGAGCGCCCCGCGCGAAGTACCGCAGGCGGCACTTTACCTTGGTGCCGCCAAGAGGTGCCCCGTAGGGACGGTGGGAGTTTTTAAGCATAGAAGCGCCGCTCAGCTCGCCCCCCTTAACACTTGTTTTAAGGGGGGATGCCGCCGCTTCGCGGCGGCTGGGGGGATCTCTCTTGGCTCCCTCTTCGAGGGAGCTGTCACGAAGTGACTGAGGGAGTTTTCCTTCCCCCCTTAACGCGGCGGCGCCGCTTTAAGGGGATTCTCTCACTCCCTGAACAACAAAAAAACCACCAACCCACAACAAGGTCGGCAGCATCCCAATTTGTTTATGCCCCCGCCGCGATAGCGGCGGGGGCATAAATAAAAATCCCCCTGCCGAGCGTTTCACGCTCGGCAGGGGGGGGATAAGCCCCTTGCCTCCCTCGTTGAGGGAGTCGCCAAGCATGGCAGCCGCGCCCCAATCAGCCCCCCCAAGCCTTCCCCTAAGGGGAAGATGATTTATCCCTGCCGCAATAGTGGCGAACCGGATGAGGGGAAATTATCCCTCGGTACAGCTTTCTGCCTCCCCTTGTTGTTCAAGGGGAGGGTAGGGAGGGGATAAGATATTTTACCGCCTCAGGTTTTTTATACAAACAAAGAAGGCGGACCTTCTCGGCCCGCCCCCGCGTCACAGCTGCATATTTTCCTTGCAGGCATTCGCCATCTGCGCGAATGCCTTCTTCATATTTTGCGGCAGATGGCGGTACGCCTCCATAAACGCGCGCTCCTCCTTGGTGAGCGGCTCCGCGTGCTCGTCTTCGCTGAAAAACTGCGACAGCGTGATCCCCATCGCCTGGCACATGGCGTCGAGGTTGGCGATGGAGGGCATCGTCCCGCGCGAAAAGGTGTTCGCGAGCGTGCTCTGGTTCACCCCCGCAAGCTCCGCGAGCCTGTATACGCTCAGATTGCGCTCCAACCGTACCTTGTTGAGCTTGGCAATGACGTCCATGCAAATACCCCCCCAAACGTTTTTCAACAGTATACTACAAAATTGAGCAAAGTGTACAGCATTTTTTTATTGACAACATAGTTAAATTATGCTATATTGCTTGCAGATTTCAAAAAGGAGAATATGAAAATATGAAAACCAGACTCAGAAGCATGGCGGCCGCCGCGGCGGCGTTTGCCGTCCTCGTGCTCGGCGTGCTGCTGTTTGCAGCGTGCAATCACGATGCCGTCGGCACCTACAAGTTTTCGTCGGTCACGGCAGAAGGCGTGACCGTCACGGCAGGCGAGGAGCACCTCGGCATAACGTTCGATGAAAACTACCTTACGGTCGAGCTCAAAGCAGACGGCACCTTTGTGATCACGATGGCGGAAGTCGCAACGTCTGCCTCCGGAAAGTGGTCGCAGGATGGCGATACCATCAAGTTCACTTCCAATGTCGAAGGCATCGGCGAACAGACCATCGAGGGCACGCTCAAAGATGGTACGCTCACCTACTCGCAGGAGGGCGTCACTTACACGCTCAAAAAGTAAAAGGGCGCGCACATGGCAAAAAGATGGCATAAATGGGCAGCCGGCTTTTTGGCGATCATCCTCGCCGCCTTCGGCGCGGTGTGCTTCATCCTCGCCGGCAGTACCGATGGCTCTTCAGGGCAAAGCCGGCGCGATGATATCCCCGCCTCCGACCCGGCCTCCAAGGAGGAAGTCTCCTTTACGGACTTCACGATAGAAGGACTTTCCTTTACAAAGCTCGCGATCGAGTAAGCCTCCTGTACAGACTTTGTGAGAGGAATTTTCTTCTGCTGACTTCATAACAACGGACAAAGCATAACGTCATCCCCGCCTTCTTCGGAACGGCGGGGATATTACATTCTTTCGCCCCCCTTAATACTTGTTTTAAGGGGGGATGCCCGTAGGGCAGGGGGGATTGAGAAAAATCAGCGCGGCAACAGTGGGTGATGCAAATTTCTTGCCTCCCTCTAAGAGGGAGGTGTCTGCGCGGCAAAGCCGCGCAGACGGTGGGAGTTTTTAAGCATAGAGGCGCCGCTCAACTTGCCCCCCTTAACACGCCGCAGGGGGTTTAAGGGGGGATGCCGCCGCTTCGCGGCGGCTGGGGGGATCTCTCTTGGCGCCCTCTCCGAGGGAGCTGTCACGAAGTGACAGAGGGAGTTTTCCTTCCCCCCTTAACGTGGCGGCGCCGCTTTAAGGGGATTCTCCCACTCCCTGAACAACAAAAAAACCGCCAACCCACAACACGGAAGGCGGCATCCCAATCTGTTTATGCCCCCGCCGCGAAAGCGGCGGGGGCATAAATAAAAATCCCCCTGCCGCCGAGCGCAACGCGCTCGGCGGCAGGGGGATAGGAGAGAAGTCCTCAGGGCAGGGGGGATATGAGAGAAGACCACCCCTGTCCCCGCCAACAGGGGATCCATGAAAAAATCATCCCCCACAAAGCGCATCCATAAGGAATAAAACGCCGCCGTCTTGTCCAAAATGGTGGATGCAAGGGAGGCAAGGCATGGACTTTACCAAAACGCAAACCTATCACAACCTCGCAAGGGCATTCGCGGGGGAGTGTCAGGCGGGCATGCGGTACCAACTCACGGCAAAGGCGGCAACGGCGCAGGGCTTTACGGCACTTGCAGATACCATCCGCACGATCGCAAAAAACGAAACCAATCACGCGCGGGTGTTCTTCGAGCTCATGCTGCGCGAAGGGGGAAGCCGCGAAGACGTGCACATCGACGCGCACTATCCCTTCCACGCAGGCACGCTCACAGAAAACTTGCGCTTTGCGGCGGCGGACGAAACTGCGGAGGCGGAGAGCATCTATCCCGCGTTCGCCAAAACCGCCCTCGAAGAGGGCTTCGGCGAGATCGCCCGCAAGTTCGAGCAAGTCGCGCGGGTGGAGCGCCACCATAACGTCATCTTCGCCTATCTCGCCGCGGCGGCGGAGCAAAAGACGCTCTATGCGGCGGAGCACCCGATGCTGTGGATCTGCGGCGCGTGCGGCTATATGCACACGAGCGCAGAGGCTTGGAAGGTCTGCCCGTTGTGCGGTGCGCCGCAGGGAGAGGCCGAGCTGCACCTTCCCTATGCAAAGGAGAAAGTATGAAGAAGCAGACGAATGCAAACGGGGGCGCCAAGAACGCCCGCAGCCAAGGCAAGAGCAAGAACTGCGGCAAGCAGAACCCCGAAAACTGTGGCAAATAAGCCGAGGCACCGCCGCGGCGCAAAGCATGGGCGTGGCGCGCCCCAACAGGGTGCGCAGGGCGCAGACATGGCTTCGCGGGAGGATGTCTTCGGCAGCTACACGGGCGTCAGTGCGGAGGATGCCTATGAGCGCCCCGTACAAGATGCAGATGACCTTTGAGTCACAACCGGAGGGCGGGAACACATCGTTCCCGTCTTCTTTTCTATCCCCGCCAACCCTCCTAAGGCTTCCCCCTGTGGGGGAAGCTGTCACCGTAGGTGACTGATGAGGGGATTTCGCCCCCCTTAACACTTGTTTTAAGGGGGGAAGCCGCCGAGCGCGTTGCGCTCGGCGGCAGGGGGGATAAAAGAAGTCGGCACTAATTCTTGCCTCTATTCTCTTGTTGCGAGAGCCTCGCTCCTACCCTTGCCTCCCTCTGAGAGGGAGGTGTCTGCGCGGCTCCGCCCTCGCCTCCCTCGGGGAGGGAAGCAAATCCCTTGCCTCCCTCCTCTTGTTGCGAGAGCCTCGTTCCTACCCTTGCCTCCCTAAGGCTTCCCCCTGTGGGGGAAGCTGTCACCGTAGGTGACTGATGAGGGGATTTCGCCCCCCTTAACACTTGTTTTAAGGGGGGAAGCCGCCGAGCGCGTTGCGCTCGGCGGCAGGGGGGATTTCCCCCCCTTCCCCCTCGGGGGAAGGGGGACCGCTTGCGGTGGATGAGGGGCTCCGCCCTTGCCTCCCTCGATGCAGGAAGCAAATCCTCTTGCCTCCCTCTCCTCTTGTTGCGAGAGTCTCGCTCCTACGCTTGCCTCCCTCTTTGAGGGGTGAGCGGCGCGTAATGCGCATCAGCGCAGTGCGCTGTGCGCGCGCCGCGAACTAAGGAATTGCCTTTCTCAGCGGCGATTTGTGTCCGACACGAGGAGAAAGTCTTGCTTGCAATAGAATTTCGACGAAGTGGCGCACGAGCGCCCCGCGCGAAGTAC
>CALVLO010000157.1 GCA_944338265.1 uncultured Clostridia bacterium | reverse complement strand
ATAGATTGGAAGAATAGAAACGCTATTAAAATCAAGGGTTATCCCCCCTGCCGCCGCGGAGGCGGCGGCTTCCCCCCTTAAAGCGGCGCTGCCGCGTTAAGGGGGGCGGGGATTTAGATTGTAAAACATGGAGGTGCTCGGGATGAGCAAAGCAAGAAAATTATGGGTCGTATTTATGACGGCGGTGATGCTCGTGATCGCTGCGGCAGCAACGGTGCTGTGCGCGGGGGAGCTTTCGCGTGCATTCGGCGCCGATCAGGTGCTGCAACCCGGTGCATATGCCGACAATTGGTCGTCTTTGGGCGGCGCTTCGGTAACGCAGGGCGGCACGAATACTTCGAAATCGCTGAAAGAGAACGGATATAAGGCGGACGTTATCGATGGCTATACCATCGTTTACTTCGAGCTCGGCGGCACGGGCAGCGGCACGGCAGAAAGCCTTGCCGATATCACATATAAGAAGGGGCTCACGGTCACGCCCCACTTTAACGTTGTCGATTTAGATGTAAAAATCACGACGAATGCCTCCGAGCGCACCATCGAGATGCAGCTCATCGGTCCCGCATTTATTAATACATACAAAGGGCAACCGTCGAGCGTGCGGACGGCAGATCCCGCGGGCAGGAAGATCATGGTCACCGAGATCACCAACGGCGGCATGCGGGAAGACGGCATCGGCATTGTTACCACAGACCAAGACGGCAAGGCGACGATCACCACCAAAACGACGGCGGACTGCGAATACCGCTTTGAGATGCGCGATTTTGAAGATCGCCCCATCAATCTTACGGCGTACCGCCGCATTTCGAACGGGAAGCTCTGGCAGGAGTTCAGAATCACGCCATATACAAGTAATCCGTGTGATGATGACACCTCATGGGGGCTGATTTACGAGTATTATTATCTGCCGAAAGACATGCAATATAATGCTCCATACTTAAATAGGAATGAGGTCAAGGTCGGCTATGCCAAAGAAAACGGCACAGGGGTGCAATTGCCTGTTTATCGCACTGACGAGATGGTCACGCTTGATCTGAACGGGCATGTGCTTGATTTTTCAACATATTGTAAAGTGTCCGCCAACAGCGGCAAGGCAGTTTCCTTAAACGGTTTTGAAATAAATGTGCCTTTCACGATCATGGACAGCGATACCTCCAAGCCCAAACATCGCTTCCGCGATATCGGCGACGGCGTGTGGCAGCTTGACGATTTAGGCTCCAATACCATTGAGGGCGGCGCAATCGTTGGATTGGCTACGCAAGCCGGTACTGGTCGAGGAGGCACTTTAGCTTATTGTCTGAACGGGGATGTGACCATTGAGGGTGGCACCTTTGCGGGCAACGTTGTAGGTAGTTCTACAAGCGGCTCTCGTAACAGTGTGGGCGCTCTTATATTGATGGAAACCGATAATACGCTGTATTTTAAGGGCGGCGAGTTCCGCAATAATACCATCTATAGTCATAACAGTGACACCGCGCAGACGTCGGGCGGAATTTTGTCAGTGATGTCGCATGCCTCGATTGTAATGACGGGCGGCAAGATCTATAACAACACGCAGTATTATTTCAACGTAAGCGGCGCGGAACAGAGCGGCGGCGCAATCGTCTTGCATGATCCTCAAAATAATTGGCACCCCGGTGCGCAAGTCACGATCCGCGGCGGCTATGTGGAGAAGATGATCCCCGCGGGCGAGACCTCGCTTGCCAACGGCGCGGCGATCGCCATCAATGCTAATCCGCAAAAATTAACAGACGGCAAGAACAATATCCTCACCATTGAGGGGGGATATATCAACGGCGACATCGTCAACCGCCCGCGGAACGGCATCGATATTTTAGACGCCGAAAACTCCTCTGTCACGGGCGGATACTTCACTCAAGAGGGCATTGAGAGCATCCAAAAGCTGGGCATTCTGGGCGCACCCAAGACGCACGGCGGCTATGTTGCCATAGACCTTACGACAGACCCCGCAGGCAAGCACTACGGCGATACCGCCTACAACGCCTATGGCGAGGATCTGCACTTCCGCGTGTGCGAGGCGACCACGGCGAGCTACACCGGCGCGCAGAAGGGTGCCCCCGCCTACGACGGCAAGCCCGTGGAAGAGGGCACGGATTTTACCATCAGTGGCTTTGCGAGCGGCATTACGGCGGCGAAGCTGAATGCGACGTACTCCTATTTGGGGCAGACGCCCGCGGGCGAAGGCTTGCAGGGGGACGGGCTGCCCACGGATGCAGGCACTTACACCGTTGTGGCGCATATCCCCGCGTGGATCGACGTTACCCGCGCAGACGGGCTTGCCTATCTGGCGGAGGATGTCTCGTTCCAGCTCGTCATTACCGAACTCGGCAGCCTGGATGATCTTACGCTGACGGCGAGCAACAGCATCGCATACCGAAATTATGTGATCGAGCCCACGCTCTCCTTCAAAAAGAAGTCGGATGGCTCAGCCGTTACCCTCAAAAAGGATGTGGATTACGCCATTATTTCGGGCGGGGAGGGCATCGACGTTGCCACCTACACCATCTACATTAAGGGTATTGGCGGCTATACGGGTACGGCGAACGCGCAGTGGACCATCGTCGCGCGCAGCCTTACCAACCGCTACTATATGTATCTGACCGAAGAAGCCGCGGCGAAGAAGGATAAGAACCTGCGCATGTACAAGGTCGGCGACTATAAGGCGCTCGAGGGCGTTACGTCGTTCACCTTCGATGGCGAAGAGCACACGCCCACCTTCTACGGCTTGTTCGGCGACGGGGTGTATGCCGAAATGCTCGCCCCTTCTGACGGCGTGCATGTAAACACCTACCACCCGAACACCAAAAACGGCGTTGGTACCTATAAAAAAGACCCCACCGAGGCGGCAAAGCGCCCGATGGATTATCAGATCAACGTCGATGCGAAGACGGATGCGGGCAGTTACACCTGGTCCATCACGCCCGCGGCGGGCATCAACAACCTGACGGGCACAATGTCGCTGAAGTGGCAGATCACCGCGCGCGATATCAGCGAGGCGCAGATCGCGTTTACAGGGCTTTCCGCCAACTATACCGCCTTCGAGCAGTCTGTTACCGTTAAGTCTATCACTTTCGGCAACTATACGCTCACCGAGGATGATTACGAGCTCCAGGGCGAGTGGAAGGCGACGGATGCGGGCAAGCATGCCTTTAAGGTCGTCGGCAAAGGCAACTTTAAGGGCGAAGTGGAGTATGAGTTCGAGATCGTCCCCCGCCGGATGAGCGAGCTCACCATTGTTTACAACGACGTCTTCTACGACGGCACGGAGAAGCTGCCGGATATCAACCAGGTAAAGTGGGTCTATACGCCGCTCCGCGTGATGAATCCCGCGGATTATACCATCACCGCGGATAAGCAGATCGACGCGGGCACCTATAAGCTTACGCTCGCGCCCAGCGGCAACGGCAATATTTCGGGCAATGCCCGCGAGTTCAATTGGCAGATCAAGATCCGCGATCTCACGGGCGCCGCGGTAGAGCTGAGTACCCCGGGCGGGTTCAGCTACGACGGCAAGGAACATTCGCAGACGGTCGTCTCCGTCACCGCCAAAGACGGGACGAAGATCACAGGCGGGTGGTCGGTCACCTCGGGCGATAAAGGCACGGCGGCGGGCGACTATACGCTCGTTATTACAGGCGACGGCAAAAATTGCACCAAAACGGCGAGCGTAACTTGGGCAATCGGCAAAAAGGATATTTCTACCGTCACTTTGAGCGCCGTCAATAATACCGGGCAGTATTACCATACGGAGATCACGCCCAAGATCACCATTAAAGACGGCACCACAGCGCTTGTGGCGGGCACGGATTACGAGATCGTTTCGGGCGGTTCGGGCATCAATGCGGGCACCTATACGCTCATCCTCAAAGGCAAGGGCAGCTATACGGGCACCATTCAAACGACTTGGGAGATCCAGCCGCGCGATCTTTCCCGCTACACAAGCAAATTCAAGAATAACGGCGAAGTCGTTTACACGGGCAAGGAGCTGATTGCCGAGTTCGAGTATATCCGCTGCAAAGATGGTCCTCACTATGCAAATATCGGCGAGGATGACTATATCCTCGATTGGGGCACGGGCAGGATCGATGTGAACACCTATACCGTTACCATTCTGCCGAGCGGCAACGGCAACGTGACGGGCAAACTCACGGCGAAGTGGAAGATCACCCCGCGCGATATCAACGATGCGAAGATTGCAACGCAGCTCCGCTTCGGTCCCGGCGAGTACGGCACGGGCTACGAGACGTGGTACGGCGGGCACGATCAGGAGATCTTGGTCAAATCGGCAACCTACAACGGCATGACGCTGCAAGAGGGCACCGACTTCACCGTTACGGGCAACAAGGCGACGAACGCGGGCGATTACATCATCGCCGTTAAGGGCAAGGGCAACTACAACGGGGAGTGGACGCACGGTTGGAAGATCAACCCGCGCCAGACGGACGATATCACCCTCACGCTCAACGAGCTCACCTTTAACAACGCCGAGCAAACGCCCTCCATCAAGAGCGTTCTGACCAAGCAGTATCAGTGGGAGCTCTTGCCCACGGACTACGAGATCGTCGCCACGCCGCAAAAGGATGCGGGCGATGCGTATACCTTCCAGCTCAAACCGAGCAGCAACGGCAATATGGAGGGCAACCCTGTGGACTTCACTTGGTCCATCAAGCCCTTCGATCTTGCAAAAGCGCGCATGGAGTTTAAGAGTGATCAGGTATATAGCCCGTTGGGAGCGTTGACCGCGAACTGCAATATCTATGCGGATTTCCCCGGCGGCACTGAGCGACTCACAAGATTGGATTTTGAGATCGTTTCCGGAGATACCGGGACTGACGTAGGCGTCTACACGCTCGTCATTAAAGGCCGAGGCAACTATACGGGCACGCTTTCGGGAAATTGGGCGATCGTCGCGCTCGATCTTGCTGCATATAAGATCGAGGTAGATACCGATACCTTCACCTTCGATGGGCAAAAGCATGTGCCCGTCATTACCAAGGTCTACACGCAAAGTGCTGTCGAGATCGTGCTCGATCCTTCGGATTACCAAATCCACGCGGCGCAGCAGACGGATGCAGGCACCTATACGCTGATCATCATGCCCGCGAACAATAACACAAAAAATTCGATCACCATGATCTGGAAGATCGACCCGCGCCCCATCTCCGATGCGATCTTTAACGCACCCGATGGCGGGAAGATCCCCTACGCAGGCGGCGAGCAAGAGCTGCAATTTTCGCTCACCTTAGGCAGCGCAAGCGGCGCGGCTTATTCCCGCGCGGTCTCGCGCGCAGTCTCGCGCGCGGCGGCAGGCGATTACACCCTGCGCCCCGCCTACGATTACACCATCGTCAGCGGCAACAAGGGCACGGACGTCGGCGGCTATAAGCTGAAGATCGATGCCGTCGGCAAGAACTTTACGGGCAGCTTGGAGATCGATTGGCAGATCGTTCCCTTCGATCTTTCCGTCGCGGGCAATGTGCGGATAGAAACAAGCACGCTCACCTATTCGGGAGCAGAGCGTGTAGGCGGGGTGAATGTATTTGCGGTCTTTGGTCTTAGAGAAGTTCTGCTTTCTGAGAAGACAGAGGTCTTGGTCTTAAACGACAGCAACAAGGGGATGGAAGCCGGCAAATACACGGTCGAGCTCGAGGGCATAGGCAACTACACGGGCAAGATCTCCGCGGAGTGGGAGATCAGGCAAGCCGATCTTTCTGTGTCGATCAAGGATCCCACTCAGGTCGTGTTGGATGCTTCGAGCTTCGTCTACGATGGGGCAAAGCATAACCCCACGGTAACGGCTTTGTATCTGACGACAATGCTGATCAATGCGCTCCCCACGAGCGACTATACCGTAAAGGTCTCGGCGGAGACGGATGCGGGCGACTACACGCTCACCATCGTTCCCGCAAGCAAGAACGTTACGGGCTCTTGCGAGGTAAGCTGGAAGATCACCCCGCTCGATATCAGCAACTATACGCTTACGGCTTCCAACTCCATGAATTACCGCAACTATACCATCACGCCGTCGCTCAAATTCGCGGCGCCCGCCTCGGGCGGCATCCTGCCCAAGACGAAGGATGTGGACTATAAAGTTCTCTCCGGCGGCGAGGGCATCGATGCGGGCGACTATACCGTTAAGATCGAAGGCATCGGCAACTTTACGGGCACGTTAGAGGCAAATTGGAGCATCGGCGCGGCTCGCTCTCCAACCGTTGGTATATGTGGCTGGATGAGAAGGGCACCGTAAAGATCTGGCAATATGCGGATAAAAAATACGTCGAGGGGATGAACACCTTCGTCTTCGACGGCACCGAAAAGACGCCCACCTTCTTCTCCTTGGTGGCGGATCGCGATGCAAACGGGTACGTCGTTTCGGACGGCGTGCACGTCAACAACGGCGACGGCACCTTCCGCGAAGATCCCACCGAGGCGGCAAAGCGCCCCTTGGATTATAAGATCGTCGTCGATAAAAAGACGAACGCAGGCGAATACAGTTGGACGATCATGCCCGCCGATGGCATCAATAACCTCAGCAACTCGATGAAGGTGCGTTGGAAAATTGACCGGCGCGATATCTCCGAGGCGACGGTAAAGGCAGATGATCTTACCTACACCGGCGAGAAGCAGTCTATTCAGCTGAATGGTACCTACAACAAGTACACGCTGCAGAGCTCGGATTACACGCTCGCAGGCACCATCGAGGGTACGGATGTAAACACCTACTCTGCAACCGTAAAGGGCGCGGGCAACTTCATGGGCGATACCACCGTAACGTGGAAGATCGTTGCCGCCGACCTTACCAACGCCGTTGTGGAGCTCGGCGATGCGCTCACCTTTAACGGCGAGGAGCAGGAGCAGCTCATCAAGAGCATTACGCTCGGCACGGGCGCGCTGCTTGCCGCAGGGTACACCATCGAGAGCAACAAGGGCACCAACGCAAGAACAAAGTACAAGCTCATCATCAAGGGCGATGGCAAGAACGTAACGGGCACCAAAGAGGTCGAATGGGAGATCTCGCCCTTCGATCTCTCCGTCCCCGGTAACGCGCGGGTAGAAACGAAACCGACCACCTATTTGGTGAATGAGAGAACGGTATCGTTTGTGGCATTTGCGATATTTGGTCTTACGGAAGTTCAGCTTACTCAGAATGCGGATATCGTAATCTTAAACAACAGCAACAAGGGGACGAACGTCGGCACCTACACGCTCGAGCTCGAGGGCACGGGCAACTATACGGGCAAGATCTCCGCGCAGTGGGATATCACGCAATTCGATCTTGGGACGCATATCCGTGGTCCCGCTCAGGTCGTGTTTGATGCCACGAGCTTCGTCTACGACGGGCAGAAGCACAACCCCACGTTGAAGTCTTTATACGTTACGGGTGCGCTTTTGGCAACATTGCCCACAAGCGATTATACCGTAAAGGTCTCGGCAGAGACGGAGGCGGGCGACTACACGCTCACCATCGAATCTGCAAGCAACAACGTTACGGGCTCTTACGAGGTGCAGTGGAAGATCACCCCGCGCGACCTCAAAGATTACACGCTTACGGCTTCCAACTCCATGCAGTACCGCAACTATACCATCACGCCGACGCTCAAATTTGCAGCGCCCTCGGGTGTGAAGGTCGTGCCTTCCAAGGTCGGTGTGGAATATAACGTCCTCTCCGGCGGCGAGGGCATCGATGCGGGCAACTATACCATCAAGATCGAAGGTTTGGGCAACTACACGGGCACGCTGGAAGCAAATTGGAACATCCCGGCGCGCACGCTCTCCAATCGTTGGTATATGTGGCTGGACGAGACGGGCTCCAAGAAGATCTACCGCGTGCAGGATAAGGTGTATGTAGAGGGGATGAACTCCTTCATCTACGCCGGCACCGAACACACGCCCACCTTCTTCTCCCTGGTAGCGGATGGCAATGCGGATGGGTTCATCGTCTCGGACGGCGTGCACGTCAACAACGGCGACGGCACCTTCCGCGAAGATCCTACCGAGGCGAAAAAGCGCCCGGTGGACTATAAGATCGTCGTCGATAAAAAGACGGATGCAGGCGACTTCACCTGGCAGGTCCTGCCCGCAGACGGCATCAACAACCTCAGCGACTCCATGACGGTCGTCTGGCGCATCCAGAAGCGCGATATCGCGGATGCGAGCGTCGAGCTCGGCGATGAGCTCACCTACAACGGCAGCCAGCAGACGAAGCTCGTAAAGAACGTTACCGTAAACGGCGGCACGCTCAAGGTCAACTACACCATCTCCGGCAACACGGGCACGGATGCGGGCTCATACAAGCTCACGCTCACGGGCGCGGGCAACTTCACGGGCAACAAAGAGATCACTTGGGAGATCAAATCGCTCGATCTTGCCAACGCGGTCATCAACTTTGGCGGCAACACGCTCACCTATAACGGCAAAGAGCAGACGCAAACCATTACGCAGGTCGCCGTCGGCGCCATCGTGCTCTCGGAAGGCAAGGACTTCACCGTCTCCGGCAACAAGGGCACAGACGCCAAAACGTACACCCTCACCGTTACGGGCGACGGCAAGAACGTGAAGGGCAGCAAAGATGCGCAGTGGACGATCGCGCAGTACGATCTTTCGGGCGCCACGCTCACGCTCAAGCCGAGCAACTTCATCTACAACGGCACCGCGCAGAAGCAGGAGATCGATGGCGTTACCGCGGGCGCGCTTACGCTCAACGCGGGCACCGATTATACCATCTCCGGCGATACGCAGACGAACGCGGGCACGCACACCCTCACCATCACGGGTACGGGCAACTTTAAGGGCACCTGCTCCAAGGCTTGGCAGATCGCGCAGTTCGACTTGACGAATGCCACCTTCGTGGGCACCACGTCGTTTAACTACGACCGCGCTTCGCACACGCCCGTTGTGACGGAAGTCACCTGGAACGGCGTTACGCTCAAGGCGGAGTTTAAGGTAAGCGCCACGGCAAAGACGGATGCGGGCAACTACGACTTTACCCTCGTGCCCGATGGCAAAAACGTTACGGGTTCCAAGACCATCGCATGGGAGATCAAGGCACTCAACTTGAAGGATGCCAAGATCGGCGGCACGCTCACCTTCACCTATAACGGGAAGGCGCAGATCGCCAAACCCACGGTGACGCTCGGCGGGCTCACCTTAAAGGAGGGCACCGATTACACCCTCGTTGCCACCGCGCAGACGGATGCGAACAGCTACAAGTTCTCCATCCAGCCCAAGACGCAAAACTTCATCGAGAGCATCGATGGCACTTGGGAGATCACCGCTGCGGATATCTCTTCCGCAAAGGTCACGCTCGATAAGACGGAGCTCACCTACAACTTCGCCGAGCAGCAGGTAAAGGCAACGAGCATCACGCTCAGCGGCTTTACGAGCTTTACCTACGATATCAGCGGCGATAAGGCGACGAACGCAGGCAACTACGAGTACACCATCACGGGCAACGGCAACTTTAAGGGCACCGTAAAGGTGGCGTGGAAGATCTTGCAGATCACGCTCTCCGATGCAAATCTCGCCTCTGCCTTTGTTCCCAAGGAGTACAACGGCAAGTATGTCACGCACGACGACTTCCCCGATGTTATCGTCGATGGGCACACCCTCGTCTATGGGCGCGACTACACCCTTACGGGGCTCACCGCGGCAGACAACTCCGATAAGAAGGTTTCGCACGTCGGGCACCACGAGGCAACGCTTTGGGGCTTGAACAACTTCGCGGGTAGCTTCGCCGTCGGGTTCGATATCGTCGCCCGCAAGATCGCGGTGGAGTGGAAGGTCGATGGTCAGCCGCTGAAGGATGTTGCCGAAGTCGCAGGCGGGCATGAAATCACCGCGCTGATCCAGGAAAACGACTTCCTCGGCGATGGTCCCGGTATGGGCACCAACGACCGCGAAGGTCATATGCGTTATAGGATCAAGATCCTCAGCGGCACCGCAAGCAGCGTTTGGGCGGATGGCAACAGCAGCGGTCAGGCGGCTACCATGCAGCTCACTGCAAAAGGGAAATATTCGCTCAGCATCGAGTTCTTTGATGGGAACGGCAACGGTTCGGGATTCAACTCGCCCTCCAAGGCGAACGACTACACCGTCACCACGCAGTCCTTTAAGATCGCGGAAGCCGCAGTCGAAGTAAAACTCAATATAACGACTTCGGTGAAAGGGGCAGTAATTTCTCACAATCGGTTCTATTACGATACAGATTGGCGCTATGTAGAGCAAGAGTTGAGCTATTCGGTTACCGATGCAAACGGGAATAAGCTGCCGTATGGTGTAAAATACGAAATGTTCTGCGACAATACTAGCATGCGCAAGGGGATAATCAACCTCGATGGAAAGTTGAATGTTGACACCAATACGAAGTGGGATGGCTTCCCCGGTCCCGGCACCTATCATGTACGCTTCATCGGTTCGTCGCCGGATGGGCTGACGTCGTACACCTCGCCCGAAGAGGTGATCACGATCGAGTACTATGTGAACGACCAAGGATATAAGTCGACCGATTACTTCGATGGCACCACCTATTGGGGCAAGAACAGCGTTACGTTCACCGCGGAGCGCGTGGGTGGTAAGCAGTTCTACGTCGATGATCATCTTCCGATCAATACGATGGGCCCTGATGAGAAAGAACGGCGTAAGAGCTTTACCTTCACGACGGAAGGCAAAAAGACGCTCTACTACAAAAACGACAACGGGCTTACCGGTAAGATCGAAGTGAATATCCGCTTCGATGACACCGCGCCCACGGCGCATATCGGCGATGGCACCACGGCAGATAAGTACCTCGATTCCAAGGCTGCGGGCACGCAGTATTGGGTGTACGAAGGCGATCTCACCGCCATCCTCGCGGGCGAAGAGGGCGCTTACGAGAGCGGCGTAAAGACGCTCGAATACGCCTTCGGCGAAGCGGGCGTTGAGCCGAGCACCTTTACCGCGGCGAACAAGACGACGGGTTACAGCCTCAAGCTTGACCACGCGCACGATGTGCTCTACGTCCGCGTGACCGACTACGTCGGCAACAGCGCGGTGTTCACGGCGACCTTCCGCCACTTCGAGAAGCCTACCGCAAGCGGCTGGAAGTACACCAAACTTTCGGGCGGCGACTTTACCCTGTCGCTCGGGAACAACGCCTTTGATCGGGCGGGCGGCGTCTCCATCGGCAGCGTATCGCTCTCCGGCAGCCAGTTCGACGTCAACGGCAATCAGATCACCATCCGCGGCAGCGTGCTCGATGAGCTCGATATGAGCGCGGATAAGGAGAACTTCGAAGTCAAAGTCTCCATCCTGCCGAGCGATCTCGGGCTCAATCAGATCAAGAACGCGAAGGAGCTCGATCTCGCTTGCAGCCTGATGGCGGAAGTGGAGAAGGCGACGCTCTCCGAGAGCGATCTCACCTTCGCGCCCGCGAGCCACGGCGGCAGCTTCGAATACGACGGCTCCGCCTACACGGGCAGCTTCACCGCAAACGTCTCTTACGATACGGGCGCGATCACGGTGACGTTCGATGGCAGCTCCACCGTGGATGCAGGTACCTACAAGGCGACCGCGAATGTTGCGGGTTCCAAGTACTACAAGGCAGCTTCCTTCAAAAACGATGCCTGGGAGCTCGTTGTCCAAACGCGTAAGTTGGAGATCGCCATCGATCCCTTCACGGTAGAGGTCGGCACCGCCGTTCAGACGGAGGATGTGCTTTACCACTTCGTTACGGGTTCCGTCGTCAAAGGCGACGAAGGCACGGTATTCTCCTTCTCCGTGGATGGCGCCGAGCTGGCGCAGCCGGGCGATAAGCTCGATGTGAAAGCCGAGTGCATCAACAGCAACTACGAGATCGTGTTCACGGACGAGCAGGGCGCTTGCTCCATCGTCGCCGTCAAGATCACCGATAACACGGTGGATGTCATCGTCGAATACGATGGCACCGCACACGGGCTTGAGTTCAACTTCTCGATGAAGGGCACGCCGATCGATCTGAACGACGGCAAGACGGTAACGTACAAGTACAGCCTTACGGGCAACGGTTCGGATTGGACGGAGACGCCCATCACCGCGACCAACGTTAAGGATAGCGTGCGCGTGTACTACTTCGTCGAGATCGAGAACTACGGCGAAGTGTATGGCAACAAGCAGATCATCATCAACCCTGCGCAGATCACCATCACCATCACGGGGGCGGAGAGCACCTACGGCGAGTCGCAAGCGGCGTTCAGTGCAACTGTGGATAGCGGCACCGTCTACGGGAGCGATGTTGCGTACACGCTCTCCTGCGAGGTCGATGAGAAGTCGCCTGTCGGGCAGTACGAGATCAAAGTCGAAAACGGCGAGAACTACGAAGTCTCCGTTACGGGCGGCACTGCTTACTACAATGTGACCGCGCGCGAGATCACCGTTACCATCGATGCGGCTGAGAGCATCTACGGCGAGCAGCAAGCGGCGCTCACCGCACAGGTGACCAAGGGCAGCCTCGTGAACGGCGATGCAGATCCCTTCGAGCTCTTCTGCAGCGTCGATGCGCAGACGGGCGCGGGCAGCTACGATATCACGGGCTCGCAGAAGGATGGCAACTACAAGATCACCTTCGAGAACGGAACGGGCGCTTACACCGTACAAAAGCGCGTCCTTACCGATAAGACGATGGGCTCTTCCGTCATCTACAACGGCAAGGAACAGTCTCTCAACTTCGTCTTCGAGGGCTTCGTCAACGGCGACGATATCGCCACGGCTTCCAAGGTGGAGTACAGCGCACTCGGCGATGGCTCGGATTGGTCCGAGACGCCCATCACCGCAACGAATGTGAAAGACAGCGGCAAGGTGGTTTACTACCGCGTCACCTTCGATAACTACGAAGTCGTAGAGGGCAATGCGGTGCTCACCATCGAGGCGCGCGAGATCGGCGACGGTACGACGCTCAACGTTACGAGCACGCATACCTACGACGGCACCGCGCAGGAAGCGACGTTCGACGTCATCAACACGGTCGTATCGCTGGTGAGGGATGTCGATTACACCGTCTCTTACCGCGATCACACGAACGCGGGCAAGGGCGTGATCGTACTCACGGCGAAGAGCGAGAACTTCAAGGGCACCTTTGAGTGGGAGTTCGAGATCGCCAAAGCCTCCGGGCTCACCACGAGCGCTTCGGGCTACACGGGCGAGTACGATGGCAACGCGCACGATGTCGGCATCTCCGTGAACGGCTTCATCGACGGCGCAAGCATTGCAGATGGCACCATCGAGTACCTTGTGAACGGCGCCTGGACGAGCAGCTACACCGTGAAGGACGTTGCAGACAGCGGCAAGATCGAGTACCGCATCATCTTCCAAAACTATGAAGATGCTGTGGGCACCTTCGAAGTTGCCATCTCGCAGCGCAGCCTCGATGGCGTTACCATCACCATCCAAGGCAGCTACACCTACAACGGCAAAGAGCAGTTGGCGACGTTCATCTCGAGCGATCCTCTGCTCACCGCAGGCGATTACGAGATCGCTTACCTCAACAACGTGAACGCGGGCGAGGCGACCATCACTCTTACCGGTAAAAACAACTTTGCGGGTACGATCTCTGTGAAGTTTGCCATTGCGAAGGCGGCGCTTCATCCCAACGTCTCGTTGGATGGCTGGGTGGTCGGTTCGGAAGCGGGCGTGCCTGTTGTCTCCGGCAACGACGGCAACGGCAGCGTGAGCTACCGCTACACGGGCACCAAGGCAGACGGCACGGCTTACGACAGCGCGGAAGCGCCCACCGAGGCGGGTGATTACACCCTCACGGTGACGTTTGCAGAGACGGCGAACTACCTCGGCGCAAGCACGAGCGTGGACTTCAGCATCTCTGCCGCCGCGCAAGGAGGCGTTGCTGCTTGGGCGATCGTCCTGCTCGTCATCATCATCCTCATCGACTGCGCGCTTACGGGCATCCTCATCGGGTTGCTCCTGCGCCGCAGAGAGCGCGAGGATGAGGAAGGTGCAGCAGCGTAAGCGCAAGACGGAGGTGAAAGTATGAACAGCGGTTTATTGGCGGCGATCATCGTATTTCTTGTGATCGCGGTGTGCTTGGCGGTGGCGATCGCCGTCCTCGCAGCTTCGGCTGCGCGGGCGGCGCGCCGCAGGGCGCCAAACGATGGCTTGAACACCATCGAACAGAGGACGCTTCCCTCCGGCAGGGCAACGGTTTACTTGCCCGTCGAGGAGGAAGTGGGCATCTCTGTGATCGAGCCCGAAGATTTGGAGATCATCCCCGCCGATTTCGACCCGGAAACGGAATCGGAAACGGTGGTGCAGGTGGACGAAAAGACGGGCAAGAAGGTCTACTATCACTACAACTTCAGCTTTTTTGCAAAGCTTGTGCAGTCCCCGCCGGAACAGCAGGCGCGCTACGGCGCCATCGTGGCGGAGATCGCGGCGCATCCCGCGCTCAAACGTGCGGTCAGCTGGCGGCACGAGCGCATCTATGCGGGCAAAAAGCACGTTGCAAACATCCTCTTTAAGGGCAGGCGCCTTTGCGTGGCGTTCGCGCTCGACCCGGAAAAGCTCAAAGATAGCAAGTACCACGGCATCGATATGCGCGGCGTTAAGCGCTATGCAAATACGCCCTTCCTCTTAAAGATCACGTCAGACCGCAAAGCGCGGTTCGCCTGCGAGCTTTTGCAGGCGGCTGCGGCGCGGTGGGGCATCGCCCGCAATAAAAACGCGGCTGCCCCGCAAAAGGCGTTTTCCATCCCCTTCAAAACGACGGAAGAGCTCTTAAAAAAGAAGTTCGTCAAGCTCCGCGTAAGCGGCACGCCCGCCGCGGAGGGGGAGGAGTTCGTGCAGGCGAATATCGGCGATCTCGTGAACGGGAAGGTCTCGCTCGATAAAACCGCCGACGCCGAAAACCTCCGCAAATCCCGCTAAGGGCTTGGAACAGCAGCATTTCTCATTGAGAGTTTTGCAGAAAGGCATTTTGCTAAGGATTTGCAAAATAACATAAAACACACCCCTGCGGGCTTTGCCCGCAGGGGTGTGTTTTTCCCGCCCCTTTAACGCAACTGCGTTGCTTTCAAGGGGGGGTCACCACCTGCCCCCCTTAACGCGGCTACGTTGCAGGTGACTTCACCACCTGCTCCCCTTAACGCGGCTACGTTGCAGGGGACTTCACTACCGCCCCCCTTAACGCGGCTTTGCCGCTTTAAGGGGGGATTAAGGGGGGATTTTTAACTCTGCGCGGCGGCACTTTCGTGCCGCCGCGCATTTACACGTCGATGTTCGTCAGCGTATTCACGGTAAGGGCAAGCAGCCTGTTTTTGCGCCGCGCCCTGGTAACGATCTCGGGCGTGATGCGCTCGCCTGCGCGCGCAATGGGCGCGCCCGTCTCGTCGTAGACGCTCTTTTTCAGTCGCCGCCCCAAAAGATTGGTCCGATCAATGCGAAAATGCTGCGGCGGTGCGGGCTCGCTCCGCTTGGGCGGCGTTTGCGGCGGGGGCGCCTCGGACATGGTATCGGGAAAATCTGCCTCTGCCCGCCCGACGGCGGACATGGGCGGGGGTGCGCTCTCGCCTTCCTGTGGCTGTGTTTGCGCCGTTTTTGGGCGTTTTTGGGCGCTTTTTCCGCCCGTTTGCCCTGTGCGCGCGGAGCCTCGGGCAGAGGGCGCGTGCCGCCGCTGTTCGGCGTCCGGGTACACGATCACCGTCTCCCCGATCACCGCGCGATCCGCCATGATCGGCGCCTCCGCAGAAGAGAGCACGAGGGCGGACGCCTCGCCGAGCAGGACGTCGGAGATCGTGCCGAGCGACTCTCCCGTATGCGAATAGGCGCGCTTGCCGATGGGGCTCGGGATGCCCGTCGGGGCGTTCAGCCGCGCGCCGCCTGCGATCACCGCATCCGCCGTTTCCGGCGCGGAGAGGACGGCGCGGGCGGGGAGAATGAAGTCGTTCTCGTCGCCGTCCGCGCAGACGAGGCAGGCGAGCTTTTTCAAATCGCGCGTGGGGCGGGCTGCGATCACATAGCCGAGCGCATCGCCCGCGCGGGTGAGTATGGGCTTTCCGATCAAGGATGAAAGTTGCATGTGTCACCTCTTGCTCTATGCTATGCGCGTTTGCGCGGCGGGCACAAAAATTTTTTGCTCGAAAAGGAATTTTTTTGTCAAATCGCTCGAAAAACGCTTGATAATTTTCCCGATGGGTGGTAAAATGAAACTCCGTTGAAGCGCTGTTTATCGGCTTTCGGGCAGGGTGCATTTTGGGGGAAGGTTGACCTCTGGAAAGAGCTGCCCGCCACTGTTAGCCGATGTTTGGCAAACTGCGCGGAAATGTCAGTTTCATATTGGGGTGTCGCCAAGCGGTAAGGCAACGGACTCTGACTCCGTCATTCGTTGGTTCGAATCCAGCTACCCCAGCCAAAGACCCTGTATATTGTGTTTTTTAGCGGAAATACCACAATATGCGGGGTTGTTTTTTCTTCATTTGGGGACTAAACGGGGACTAAAACGGGGTGGTCAAAGATTATATATAATCTTTGCCGCCTCTTTTTTCATGAATTCCGGCGAAAAATGCGTGTAGACGTTGCTCGTCATGGTGCTGTCCGCAGCGTGTCCCGCCCATACAGAAACGACCTCGCGCGCGACGCCGCATTCCTGACATCTCGTTATGAATGTGTGCCGCAGCTCGTGCAGGTGGTGCGTCGGCATGAGCCGTTTCATCGCCTGCGTGAGCGCGTCCGGCCGCACCGTGCGCAGCTTGTCAAGCTCGATCTTTGGAAGATGCCGTGCAAGCATGGGGGTAATCGGAATGAGACGCTGCCGTTCCCGATACCCTTTTCGTACTTTGGCGCAAACGACGCGGACGAACCCGTCCTCGATCTGAGCGGACGCGAGTTCGCTTCTCCGTATTCCCGTATAAAGCAAAAACCGCAGCGCGTTGCCTACTTCGGCG
Organism: uncultured Clostridia bacterium; assembly: GCA_944338265.1. Lineage (GTDB taxonomy): Bacteria > Bacillota > Clostridia > Christensenellales > Borkfalkiaceae > Gallimonas. The sequence continues at coordinate 2,114 of CALVLO010000157.1, read as the reverse complement.
GTACATTTGCTTTCGCCTATCTTTTGTAGGAGCTCCCGCTCCTCTTCAAGCGTGAGCGCCGTTCCGTTATTTTCTTCGTACTTCGGCGGCTTTAACAGGCGCATAGGGGAACGGATGATCAGCTCCTCGCCCAACGCAAAGTCGAAGATCGCATTCAGGGTTTGATAGATCTTCATTGCCGTGCGGCGCTTGCCGTCGGTCATGTATTGGTTGATGAGCTGCTGTACGTCCGATTGTTTGATCTCTTGTAAAACGCGATCACCGAGCGCAGGGAGAATGTTGCTTCGGAATAATCCCGTGTAGAAGTGATACGAGGGTTCTTTGATCGAAGGCTTTTTGATTTCCAACCATTTTTCGGCAATCTCTTTGAAAAGAATATTGCAAGCAGGTTTTGGTGTGTCTGACGCGCAGCTCTCGCTCTGTTTTAAGAGTTCGGCAAGGAATTTCGGCTTTAATTGCTCGAAATCGACCGATGAAACGCTGATGTCGAAACCATTAGCACGGTACCGTGCTTCATAAACGCCGTTCTTTTTCTGCCGAACGTGGACGGGAATATCAATTGTGAATAGTTTTTGGAAAATAGTCGGCATTTTACTGATCTCCTTTCTTGTGAAGTAAAGTGCCGATTTCAGCGCAATGAGTTTTTGCCGTTCGTTCTCTTTTTTAGGAGCGACGGATGGCGTGGTTTGTTGTGCTCGTTGATGCACCACCTCCTGTAAAATAGAGAGGGCGACAATTGCATTGTCGTCCGTGTGCCCCGTCGTAGGCTCTTGCGAGCCTGCGGCGTTTTTTTTTGCGTCCTGATTGACCAAGTGTATCAACGCAGTGGCGCAGGTGAGAATGATTTTTTTTCCAGTTCTGTCATTCACAAAACCCTCCTAAATGAAATGATTTAGGAGAATTCTAACATAACGGAAAGGAATTTGTCATCCCGCGACGGCTAAGCTATGCACAATGCCCTCGATATACGACTGCATTTCGGGGACGAGCTTGCGAAAATCCTGCAAGAGATTTTGTTCCTGCACGGTAAGTGCAGGGGTGTTTTCTTCATAAATCACAATATTTCCGAAATCATCTTCGCGTCCTACGAGGTAATCTATTGAACACTTAAAAAATGATGAGATTTTTGACAAGGAAGAAATGCTTGGTTCGCTTCGTGAGTTTTCCCATTCGCAAATACTATTCGCTGTGAGATTTAAATATTTTGCAAGATCTTTTTGTGTAACTTTATTTTCTTTGCGAAGCTCTTTTAAACGGATACTAAAAGCTGTTTTTTCCATAAAACACCTCTCTTTTTTATGAATTATACAGAAAATCTGTATTCCATACTTGACAACACAAAAAATCTGTGATAAAATGCAGAAAAAACACAGAAAATCTGTGTAAAAATATGCCGATGCCGCGAGGCGGCGCTGAAAAGGAGCGGGAGGTCGTACCTCCGCATCGGCAGTTCTCCTGACTTGGCGTTCACGGCGGGAAAGCCGTGAACGCTTAGGGCGGGGGAGACATAGGGCGATCCCCGGGGAAACGGGGATCAGAGAGAAGAGATCGCAGCAATGCTGCGTGCAGATAATCCCCGCAAGCGGGGAGGGGCGGCGCGGATCAGGGCGACGACGTCGGCGGGAATATCCCCGAAATCGGGGAAAAACGCCGCGCTCGAAGCCGGGCAAAATCCCCGGCGCGAAGGAAAACAGGAAAAACCCGCCATGAGGCGGTAAGTCAGGAGGAATTTTTATGATCACAGTCCGGATGACGGAAGAGGAGTACGAGCGTTTTTTGGAGTTCTGCGGGGCGGAAAAGTATGCGCAGAGCGTGCGGGCGCAGGACAAGCTGCTCCGGAAACAGGCGGAAGATCTTGCCGCGCATGTCCTTTTGGGGCTGGATATGCGGGTAATCGAAGATACGGTCATGGTGTGCGATGCAAAAGAGACGCTCAAAGCGATCGACACGGCGTGCGACATTGTGAGATGAGGGAAAGCTATGGAGATCGCAGCAAGACTGAATTTGTACGGATTTGAACGGAAAGATCTGGGCGATCAGGGCGCGGTGTTCCTGCGGTACGAAACGCCATCGAGGGACGAGCGCAAAAGCGAGATCAAGGAAAGTCCCATGTA
>CALVLO010000156.1 GCA_944338265.1 uncultured Clostridia bacterium | reverse complement strand
GGGGACAACAGGGCTCGAACCTGTGACCTCATGCATGTGAAGCATGCGCTCTAACCAACTGAGCTATGCCCCCGTCGTTTGCGTGTGTTATTTTACTATGTTTCGGAGCCGTTTGTCAATCATTTTCAGGCAACCGAAGAAAAAAATTTAAGTTTGCGGGAAAAGTCTATCAAAATTTTTTAATTTTACAGTTCAATATACTTGAAATCACGCCTTCGGGATGCTATAATAAAAGAAAAAACTTACAGAAGTAGCATTATGGAAAAGAGACAACGTTCTATGATCCCTGCGGATGCCCGTCAAACGCTCTTGGATCTGATCGATGAGCTCAAATACATCTTGGATGATTTACAAGACCGTGAGTATAAGGGCAGGCTCGATATGTACGGCGAAGGTTTGAAGGCGGCGTATGTGCAGATGCTTGAATTTATTCAACAGCGGTGGGAAGAAGCCGATAGCGTGGGGTTGGACTTCGATATCGAAGACGAATACCCCGTTTAAGCGCGGACAGCGAAATTTTTTTGAAAATTGCGCCGAAAACGCTTGCTTTTTTTTGAAGTTGTGCTATAATCATAGCACAATCCGATGGGGATATGGCTCAGTTGGTAGAGCGGTACGTTCGCAACGTACAGGCCACGAGTTCGAATCTCGTTATCTCCACCACAAAAAAAGAGAAGGCTTTTGCCTTCTCTTTTTTTGTGGTGTGAATGCGCTTTTTTGTAGTTTTTTGCATTTTATTGGTAAAATTTTGTACAAATTTGGTGGAATTTTTGCAAGAAAGGGGCTGAATTTGTGCACGAGAGGGTGGGGTTTTTTTTGTATTTTATGGGGTAAATCGTGCACAATTGAGGTGGAATTTGTGCACGGGAGGGGTGATTTTTTGCACGAAAGGGGCGGATTTTGTGCACGAGAGGGGCGTTTTTTTGCACAAAAGGGGTGATTTTTTGCACGGGGAGGGCAAATTTTTGCAGCCAAGCTCTTGCATTCGGCAAAAAAGTGTGCTATCATGCTTGCAAAAACGCACAGAGGATTTTGGCAATGCACAGGAGCATCATCAGCATCGTGAAGGGAGGGCCTGCGCCCGAGGAGCAGCTTCCCGTTTTGAAGGAGGTCGGATGGGACGGCGTCTTTATTCTGTGGACGGGGACGAAGGCGGACGGCGCGCTCGCAGCCAAGATCAAAGCGGAGGGGCTCTGCCTGCAATCCGTCCATGCGCCCTACGACGGGGCGGAGAAACTTTGGGAACAGGACGATGCGGGCGCGCGCGAGGTCTTGCGGCAGATCGGCTGCATCCGCGATACGGCGGCGTGGGGGTGCGGGCTTGTTGTGATGCACGCCATCGTCGGGATGGAGCGCGTGATGCCAAGCGAGGCGGAGCGGGCGCGCGGGCTGAAACATTTTGAGAAAATTTTTGACGCCGCGCAGAAGGAGGGCGTGCTCGTTGCCATGGAGAATACGGAGGGAGAGAATTATCTCGACCTTGTATTGACGCACTTCCGCGGGCATCCGAGCGTGCGCTTTTGCATCGATACGGGGCATGAGATGTGTTACGATCACAGCCACGACCTCATCGGAAAATACGCCGATCTGCTGCACTGCACCCACCTCAACGACAACCTCGGCATGAGCGGAGAGGCGATCACCTGGTTGGACGATCTGCACCTGCTGCCCTTTGACGGCGTTGCCGATTGGCAGAAGATCGCCTCCCGCCTGCGGGCGGCAAACTATGCGGGCGATATCACCTTGGAGGTGAAGCTGGAAGGCAGGGAGGGGCGGCACGAGCATGACGGCTACCGCGCGATGCCCTTTGCTGGCTATGCGGCGCTTGCCTTGGAGCGGGCAAAGCGGCTGAAAGACATGTTATCCGGTGGGGAGCAATAAAAAACGAGACGACGAGAGATAAGAAAGAGGGGCAGATCCAAGACGAACGCCAGCGCGATTACGGTTCGCGCTTTAAGGCGGAGCGTTACATTACGGACGGCTTTTGTTTGCACTTCCACCGCAATACCGAGCTCTACTGCGTCAATCACGGGGAGGTCTCCGTGCTCATCAACGGGGAGAGCAAAATTTTGACGGACGGGCAGGCGTGCGTTATCAACCGCCTCGAGAGCCATTCCTACGAGGTGGGCGCACCCGCCGACATCACCTGCTTCCATGTGGGCGTACAGTACATGGACATCTTTTACAGGATCTACCCGCAGAACGAGCCCGCCCGCTGGCTGACGGATGTGGCGTTCAACCGCGAGCAGCTGTATCCCATTTTGCGCGAGGTGCGCGAGCGCGGCGACGAGATGGGGGAGCTGGAGAGGATCTCCAAAGTCTCTGCCGTGTTTGCGGCGATCATCAGACATTACGGCTTTGGCGCGCGCAAGCACATAGAGCACGCGCGGAGCGGGTATAATATCATCGACGTGGTGCAATATATCTACGACCACTTCGCCGACCGCGACCTCGGGCTGAAAAAGATCGCGGACGTCTTCGGCTATTCGCCCAAGACGCTCTCCGCCCTCATCACGCAGTATATCGACGTCGATCTGCGCGTGTTCATCAACGATATCCGCGTGCAGAAGGTGATCTATATGTACCACGATCCGGAGAACCGCGGCGTGCCGCTCACAGAACTCATTGAGCGGTGCGGCTTTGTTTCGAAAATGACATTCTACCGCGCCTACAACCGAAACTTCAAATTTCAGAACCTATGAAATATTCATCCCTCCGCGATTTATGCGGGGGGATTTGCATAAATGTAGAATTATAATACACAATGGAAGATTTTTGATATTGTATACTTTCGTGAAATGTGATAGAATGACGATAGAGATCGTATAAACAAATTTTGAAAATTTCAAACATTTTTTCACAAGGGGTACCCCTTGTCTCTGTTGCTCCGCAACAGAGACAAAAACATTTAACAGAAAGAGAAAGCGGAAAAGGGGTGCTTTTCCGCGCAAGGGGGAGGCAGCGCCGCGCAGGGCGTGCGGGCGGCTGCCGCAAGACGGGCAGAAATCATAGCGATATGATGAAATATGAAGGAGGAAAGTATGAGGACAATATCGAAGAAGCGGCTGATCGTGATTTTCGTTATGGCGCTGCTGTGTTCGCTGTGCTTTATGACGGCGTGCGGCGCGGCGGACAAGGGCCCGATGGCTTCCATGTTTGCCGTGAAGCTGGACGAAAAGAACGTTGTCACCGCCGACGAGGTGACCGGCGAGGCTGCCGAAGTTTCCGAAGTGAAGGTGGGTGATCTGCGCATCCAGCTGCTCTCTGATACCGTGCTCCGCATTGAGGAGCGCTCGGAAGAGGACAAGTTCGAAAACAGGGCGAGCTACCTCGTGCCCGACCGCAGCGGTTGGGAAAAGACGACCTTCGACGTAGAAGAAAAGAGCGGCGAGACGCTGATCTCCGTAAAGAAGGCGGACGGGAACGCTACCGCCTATGTGGTGCACATTCCCGATAGCGCCGCGGGCGCGGAGGATGTGACCGTGACGAAGGAGGACGGTGCGCCCGTGCTCTTTAACAATTGGCTGTATACGGCGATGATCAAGCCGCTGATGTAGACGGGAAAAGCGTTATCATTTTACGATGCGGAAGGGGAAAGTTATGCAGAATGATATGTATCGTGTAATGCGTTTGGTGCATGATTTTTTGAAGGATGAGCGGCAAAAACAGCAGATGAAACTCCCTTCGGAAGCATATTTCTTAAATGAAGACGAGATCGTCTGCTTTCAAAGGAAACGCGGAGACAGCCGTTATCCCTATACGTTTGACGGATTGACGTTATGGGCATATTCATCCGGAAATGTTAAAATTCAGGAAAGCGCTTTCAATATTTTACTCGGATGGGAAAATTCTTTGGAGCCCGGTCTGGCTTTCTTTTTCGGAATAAAAAGAGGGGGAGAGCTTTCTTCCCGTTTCCGTTACCGGAGCAGCCGTGTTTTTCGTCAGGTCGAGTTTTGTTCGCGCGCAAAAAATTATGCAGGCGGATCTGATCGGTTTCCGCGATATTTTTCAGCAATTGGAATGCGCGCTCTTCTGGATCCCCGAAGTGTGCCGCAGCAGGATGACAGAGGCGCTCGGATATATCGGTGAAAACGGAAGAGTCCCGCGTCAGTATTCTTATCAGCGCAATAAGGCTGTTTTGCCGCGCATGGATCTGCGCGAATTTATCGATCAAGGGGTGTGGATCATTTCGGCGATTTATACCTATCTTGCAGTCACGAACGATGTTTCGATTTTGTACGAGGAGTGCGGCTATTATAAAATAGAAGGGCGCAGCGTTTCATTCAGCGATAAAAAGAACACGGTTCTTGAACATTTGCTATGTATCGCTGATTTTCTGTTGGATCACCTTGACGATCGGACGCACTGTGTTCATGCGTTGTACGGCGATTGGAACGACGCCCTGGACGGGCTTGGCAATACGGACGATCCCGGGAAAAAATTCGGCACAGGCGTCTCCGTTATGGCGACGATGCAAGTGTACCGGAATTGCCTGCAAATGTGCGAAATACTCGATCATGAAAATAAGTTTCGGCAGAAAGCGAGAAAATACCGTGAGACTGCGGCATCGATCCTGCATGGATTGTTTGCGTATGCGATCGACGATGACGGAAACGGACATCGGAAAATTGTCCATGGCTGGGGCGACAAGCGTTTATTTGAAGTCGGAAGTTTTTGCGACAACGACGGACAGTCAAGGGACAGCGCCACTTCGAATGCCTTCTGGGTGCTTTCCGGGATAAACGGCAAAAAAGATATGCGGGAACATATTTTACAGGCATATTCGAGGTTGGACAGCAAGTATGGGATCCGGACGTTTTATCCGTATTTTGCACCCGACAATAAAATGGTCGGCAGGATCACGCAGCTGCCCGAAGGAACTGCGGAAAATGCAGCTGTATACATTCATGCGACATTATTCGCGATATGGTCTCTTTACGAACTCGGTGAAGTGGAATTGGCGGAAAAGCAATTGCTGAAGATTCTTCCGTTCACGCACGCTTATATTTCTACAACGCCTTTTGTCATGCCAAATTCGTATTGCTATAACGAGCAATACGGTTTTGACGGAGAGTCGATGAACGATTGGTTTACGGGGAGCGGCTGCGTTTTAGGGAAGATCGTTTTTTTTTGAAATATTTGGTTTTAAGCCCGATCTGAACGGTTTCATTTTGAGCCCCGTTCAAAATTCCGTATTTCGTTCGTTTCAAGCCACTCTTCGCGTAAAAGAGGGGATTTTGAGATTGAATTATCGGAACGAGCAGCGGGGAACGCGCAAGTTTGTTCTGCATGATGAAGCAGGTGATCCGATCGTGCACGAGGGAACGGAAGTATATGTGCGAAATCGGGAACTTTATCAACGAAATCTGTGTATTCAAATTATTGATTGATCGGAAAATCAATTTTTATATCAAGCAGCTTTTGCCCCCTTTGCGGAGAGCTTCCGCAGAGGGGGTTTCTCTTTTTGCGGAGAAATGTTTGGAAAATAAAAACCTCTTGTTGGTTCGGTGAGGGCAGAACGGCATCATCGAAAAAACAGGAGGTTTTTTGCTATGCAAAATGAGATCGGGCGTGCTTCCGATGTGCGGAGATGCGCCTGATCGCAGAGGGCGACGAAGCGCCGATGAAGGGGCGTTTTTGGACAGTCTGAAAACAAAAAGGTGGATTATTCGGCATAATTTTCAGATGCCGTTGACAACGATGGGAGGGGAGGGTAGCATATATGCAAAGAATATAAAAAATGCACGGATGATTTTTGAGGAGACATGATGACTTTTTCTGTGGATGAATGCGGCGAGGAATACAAGTTCAAGATCGGAAAAGTCGGCTATGAGAATTGCTCTCCCTCCAAGCGCCCCGTGGTGTGGGTGCGCCCCAATTATTCGTGGCACTTTGTGCTGTTTGGCAGGGGCACGGTGGTGACGGAAGACGGCAGAATGTATAAGATCGGCCGCGGGGAGTCCTTCCTCCTATATCAGGGAGAGCGCTGCAACCACTATCCGGATGCGCAGGATCCGTGGACGTATATCTGGGTGGAGCTGACGGGGGACAATCTGGAAGGGATGTTCCGCCAATGCGGGTTCACCAAGGAGAAGTTCCACCGAAAGCTCATCGGCTTCGACGGGTATGTGGAACTTTTGAAGAGCATGAAGGATTCCTTCGACGAGAGCGACGTGCAGCAGATGCGTACCTGCGCTTACCTCATTCTGATCATGAGCAGGTGCATCGAAGACGAGCGGGAAGGCAGGGTGGATTTCAGGATCATCCGCAAACGGCGGCAGGTGCGCGATATCCTGACATATATGAACAATAATTTCAGCCTGCCCCTGACGAATGAAGAGATCGCGGCGGAACACGGGCTTGCGGTGCGCACGCTGACGGCGCTGTTTGCCGAGACGCTGCAAATGACGCCGGTGCAGTATATGAACGCATACCGGATCGCCGTTGCCTGCGAGCGCTTTCAGACGACGGATATGTCGATTGCGGAAGTTGCCAAATGGTCGGGCTTTGACGATGTAAAATACTTTTCCCGCGTGTTCCGCAAAGAAAAGGGCATGAGCCCGCAGGAATACAAAAAGGCAAAGCCGAACGAAGATGCGTTTGCCAAAGTGAAGAAAAAGGAGGGAGAGGTAATGGGGACGAAGTGAGCGATAGTTCTTCTTTGCGGTGTTTGGAAATGACGGCGGGGACTTGTTTGGAAAGAGGTCCCGTCGGATACGATAGATAAAAAAATCAGCGAGAGGTGAAAAATGAGAAAACTTTGCAAACTTGCATCCATCACGTTGGGGACGCTGCTTGCGGGCAGCACGGCATTGGGACTTGTCGGGTGCGGCGGTCCGAAGGACGGACAGACGACCATCCGCTTCTGGTATACGGCGTCTATTTCGGAAAACCGCATCATGCAGAACATGATCGATGATTACAACAAGGGGCAGGGAATCGAGGACGGCGTATACGTCGACGGCGATAACCGCCAGAACATCGAGCGCACCGCGCTCTACGTCGATACGCCCGACGTTCTTACGGTGTCGGACGAAAACTTCAAATCCTGGGCGCTCGAAGGGCTCTTTACCGATCTTTCCGATTACTATGCAAACGATCCGGGCGGTTATACGGAGGAGGGGATCCCCCAAGCCCTTACGCAGACCTTCCGCCTCGACAAGGAAGTGGGGGAAAACGGCATCCGCATGGCGGGCGCGGGCGCCGATTTGCAGGGCGTGCCGTTCGGGGCAGATCCGATGGCGTACTATTACAGCCTTCCCGCCTTTGAAAACCAAAAGATCAACATTATTTCCGTTGCGGAAGAGGCGTTGGACGGCACGGTCACCTATGCCAACGTGCAGCCGCACGGCTATGCGGAGT
>CALVLO010000155.1 GCA_944338265.1 uncultured Clostridia bacterium | reverse complement strand
GATAACTTTTTCCTTTGACATAATATTCTCGTAGACAACAGCGCTCTTCTATGGTAAAATGGCGGTAGTTCATACAAGTCTCCTCTGGTGTAAATTTGGTTTTGCAACTCTATTTTACCACAGATTTGTATGAACTCCTTTTTTTCTCTCCCACTGTTGCACTTAATAGTATAATTCACCCGCACAAAAAATCCCCCTCCGATCTGACAGATCGAAGGGGGATCTCTGTTATGAAGTTCCCGCGGCGCTCGCGCCGCATTCCGCAGCTATCCCGCGGCGCAACCAGCGCCACGATCATGCCGCGCTCATACCGAACACCGCGGCGGGCTTGTCATTCCAACGCCGCAACCCGCGCCGCCCGAGCTATAATCACGCCGTCCGCACCGCATTCCGCAGCTATCCCGCGCCGCAATCAACGCCGCAACCCGCGGCGCTCATACCGCGCTCATACCGCACGCCGCGGCGGGCTTGTCATTCCCACCACAATCAGCGCCACGATCAACGCCGCGCTCATACCGCAATCAGCGCCGCGATCAAAACCACCAAAACCGCACGCACGCCGCATTACATAGCAGGCGTGGCGGAGGCATCCTCCTCCTCTCTGCGGCGCAAGATCAAGCCGACAAAAATGCCCGTAAGCGCGCAGTCGGTGAGAATGATGATGATAAGCAGGATGATCGACCAAGCCGAAGCGCCTCCGTGTGCGGCGGCAGAGATGCTGAAATCCACACTCGCACTTGCGCCGAGGTAGTTCGCCGTCTCCGCAAACGTCACCGTGAGCGTATACTCGCCCGCCTCGGTGGGCACTTCCGTGCTGCTGTAAGCCGTGCCGTCCGCCGTAGTGCCCGTGTAACGATACTCCGTGCTGCCGTTGCCGCTGTTGCCGGAGATCACAGGCACGCCCGCTTCCGCACCCTCTGCCCAGCCATCCAGCGAGACGTTGGGCGAGATTGCTGCCTTCGCAATGACGAACGTCAGCTTCACGCTGCCTGCAAAGTTGCCTTTGCCCGTAACGGTTGCCGTTGCCGTGCCTGCATTCACGTTATTTTCATAGCTGACGGCATAGTCCTGCGCCGTAAGCAGCGCGTCGCCCGCCGTGAAGGTCGCCTGCTGCGGTGCACCGTTATAGGTGTAGCTCCCGAGCACCGCAAGCGCGGCGTCCGCAAGGCTGCGCGCGGTGATCTCCACCGTCGCATCTGCAAAGACCGTCTCGTAGTTCGCAAACACCACGCGAAGGAAGATCTTCCCGCTGTCTGCAACGTTGGTCGCGGTGTAGCCGCGCGTCCATACGCTGCCATCCAGGCTGTACTCGATGGTGCCGCCCGCCGCAGCCATATCCTCGCCGTTCACAAAGCCGCTCACCGAGAGCGCAGGCAAATGGCTCTGCCCGTCGTACTCGCCCGTGTAGCCGGTCGCCGTTGCCGAAAGGCAGTTCGCCTTTTGGATGACAAACGTCCCCTCGCACGTTCCCTTAAAGTTGCCCGTGCCCGTGAGCACGATCTTGCCCGTGCCCGCGTTCACGTTATCTTCAAGGCTGATCGAGTAGTCGCTTGCCGTGATTGGAACAGCCCCGCCGAGGTTGACCTGATACGTCGGCGTCTGCGCCGCGCCCGTATAGGTGTACGTTCCGCTCACCGAGATGGTCGCATCGAGCGAAAGATCCCGCTGTTCGACGGTGAACTGCCAAGCCCCGTCCGTCACTTGCGCGGCTTTGTAGTACTTCGAACCCGCCGCGTCAACGCTGACGGAGTACGTCCCCGCGTCCTTCGTCACGAGTGCCGCGCCGCCGCCCACACGGGTGTACGATGCCGTCAAAGCGCCCGCATCCAAACTGTTTTTCAGCGCGAAGCTTGCCGTGTAGTCGGTGCCGTCGTAAACGAAGCCCCCGTTGTGCGCTTTTGCCGTGAAGGTGAAGTCCGCCGCCGCAAGCGTTGCCTTCTCCACCGTCGCATTCAGCGTAACGCTGCGGTTAAGGGAAGCGTAGTTCTTGATCTTCGCCGCATCCAGCCCGTTCGGCAGGAAGGAATACTCCACGGTAAAGATCTGCGCATCTTTGCTCATCGCGAGCTCATCGAGATATGCCCCGAACACCGTTACCTGCGTGCCGCTCACCGTGTAGTCCGCGCTCGTGAGCGCGTTCCCGTCAAACTTAAATCCCGCGGCAGAATCCAGATCGTTCCCGTTGAGATCGAGATCGAACACGAGCGCGCCGCCCGAGAGCTTGGTGTACGCCAACGTTCCCGTAGCAGCGGGCGCTTCGTATTGGCGGAAGGACGCCGTGAAGACCGCCGCATTGCCAACATTATCCGTCACGCGCACATACAACACATCATACGAGGCATCCAATGGAATATTGCCGCTCACGGCAGTGTAGGCAGTCTTCGCGCCGCTTGCATCGCCGAAGGCATATTCCACGAGCGCAACGCCGCTCTCGCCGTCCTCTCCCGCGGCGGTCACGGAAAGCGCACCCATATACAGCCAATACTGCGCGCCCGCGCCTGCCGTATCCTTGTACAAATCGGCGTTGCTGCCGTCGCCGATATGCCCAACGGGCACGGCATTATCCAACTGCACTTGCGCGTCTGCACAGCCGACTTGGCGGGCGGAATCTTGATAGTAGATCTTGACCGAACCGCCTTGGCTTGCCGTAAAGCTCGCGCCGAAGCCCGTAAGGTTATTATTCGAGAGCGTAAACCCGGGCTTTGCTGCAAACACTACGTCCGTCTTGCCCCAATAGATGCTGGTGCCGTCGCAATAGTTCGCGCTCGTATAGGCGTTGCTCGCTTTCAGATACTCCACTTCGATCTTCGCGGAGCTGTCGGCATACGGTTCTCCGGCGGTCGATTTTCCCGTCACGGTTACCGCGATCGTATACGTCCCGATCTTGCCGATCTTATAAGAACCGACATACACGCCGTTCTGATACGCCCCGCTGACCTTTGCGCCGTTCACATCGAACTCCACGCCAAGCCCTTGCGGCATCGGGCTCGCTTCGCTCACTTGGAAGGTAAGCGTCATCTCGCCGTTCCCGTCCACCGTGAACGTCAATGTCTGATCGCCGCTCACGCCATTCACTTCCAACGTGGTGGGCAGAGAGTTATCCAAGATCGTAAACGTCTGCTCCGCCACCGCGTAATCGGCATTTCCGCTCTTATCTTTAAACTCGATAGAGAGCCGATAGGTATCTTCTGCACTCAATCCCAAGCTCGCCGCCGCGCCGCAACTGTTACCCCATACAGTCCCCTGCGCTTGATTGCACACGATACGGAACTCCACGTTCCCGTTGCGGTCGTTTGTAACAAACTCGCTCGCCGCAATGGCAGCCGTCAGCGTATGCGTCTTCCCTGCCGTCTGATCCGCCAGCGCACCGCCGTTCACTTGCCAAACCACACTGACCTGTTTGGGGCTGATCGTATACTCGCAATCCACCTGCCCCGAAAAGTTCCCTGTTCCTGTGATGGTCGCCTTGTGCGTGCCCGCATGGAGCGACAAATTAGAAAGCGTATAATCGGTGCCCGCTTGCAGCGTTTTACTGCCCCAAACGACGGAGCCCGCCTGAATGGCGCTTACCACCGTTCCATCGTACACCTTTCCGCCGCCATTCTTTACCCAGCCTTGCTCCAACGGCTTTGCAGCGATTGTCCATTTATACGTCGTCACTCCTTGGAAGTTGCCCGTGCCTTCAATCGTCATCGTGTAGCTCGTCGCGTTCGTCCCGCTGTTGCCACCGAGGACCTTGTACGTCACGTTTCCGGAGACCCCGTTCAACGTCACGGCAGAGATTTGGACTGTCTGCGCGGCGCCGTTATACACATACGACGTATTTTTCAGCTTAACGGTTGCCCCGGCGATATCTCTTCTCAAGATCTCCCCTTGTAGTTTTTGTGCGTTTATAAAGTTGTTTGTATCTGACCCTTGCTCAATATAATAATCAAACAGTCCTGCGTTCTTCCCGGAACCTCTTATTGTATATTGCGACCCTTCCGACAAGACCATATTGTTCTCCGCCGCCGTCACTGTGAACCCGGAAGGCGTCCGCTCCTTCCCGTTATAGGTGAATGTCGTGTTCCCGCCGCTGACCGTCGCCTTTGAAAGATCGATCGGCGCGATCGTCCACGTCCCTTTGGCTCTTCCCTCGTAGTTCTGTGAAGATGCGGGTCCTGCCGTGAACTCATACGTTCCCGCGTCTATTTTCGCGTCGTACGATATCCAACTCCACGGCACATTCTGTACAAGCACCTTGCCGCCTTGCGTTTTTATCGTAGCTAAAGTGATTTTCTTCGCATTTCCGTCATATGTAAACTTACTATTACACACCGCAACGGCATTAGATAGATCGTACTTCCTGATTTCCCACGTTTTCGAACATGAACCCGTGTAATTATAATGTCCGGTTACAGTGATTGTATATACTCCCGCATCCGAAGCCTCGAAAGTACCGCTCACATTGTACAATGCCGGCTGTACCGATATCCCGCCAAGTCCCGGTAATTTTACCGAACTTACTGCTCTTGTATGTTTCGTACCATCATAGAACGGGCTGGCATAGTTATCAAGGTAGATCACCGCGCCGCCATTCTCAAAGCTATACGGAGTGATATTCCAATTAACTGTTGTGCTGCCTTTGCAGTTATTGATCCCGCTGACGATCAAATTGTAACCCCAACTTGGAACATTTTTTCCCTCCGTTTCGCCCGATAACGAATAGTCCGAAGCCGCAATCGACAAATTGCCCACTTTCACACTTGTCACTTGCACCTTCTGAAATCCCATGTTATAAATCAGCTGACTTTCATTCGTCTCCACCGTTGCGTTGCTCAGATCAAGCTGCTCAATTGTAATGTTAAACTTCACCTTCCCCGCGGAGGTCGCCGACCCGTCCGGGAACGTGTATGTGGGGATATCCGCCGTGATCTCGTAATCGCCCGCATCCGTGGGCAGCCCACTCCCCGATACCGCGCCCTGCACCTTGCTCGTGCCCGTGTACGAGTACGTCGTGCCCGCGCCCGCCACCGTGCGCCCGCGCGGCACCCCGTCGAAGGTAAAGTCTACCCCCTCTTCGATGGGCTTCCCGTCGTAGACGGGCGAAAGGCTCGTAACCGTGCCCGCCACAGCCCGATACACGCCGATGGGCTGCGCTGCATCATACGCCGCATCGCCGTAGTGCTTCCCCGTGGGGTCGCTGTCCAGATCCAACACCACATACCCGCTCGGGATCATGGCTGATGATCCTTGTAAGTCCGCGCTCTTAAAATATCCGCCCGTAACAGAAGACTGCGAGGCATCGAAGAAGTTATTTGTATTGATGATGTCGATCCCGCCATCGATATACCCGCCGCTGATTTGCAGCGCGGTCGTTCCTACAAGCTTCGAGGTCCCATTGTCGGAAAATGCAGCAGCAGCAGCTTTGCCGGCATCTGGTCCCGTTACATGAAAACTTTCGATCACGCCGCCGCTGATCTTGATCTGCATGGTCTGATTGTTTTTGGCCACGTCCGCCTGCCATTTTCCGATCACGCCGCCCGGGATCACCGATAAATTGCTATTGGAATGCACATACAGCGTATTATCGTAAATTCCGCCTGCCGTCATCTCAAAATCTGCAGTGCCCGACAAAGAAACAATGGAATTCGTCGCCAGAACAGCATTCCCACCGCTGTAAATGGTACAATTGCGGATCACGCCACCGGTCATACGCAGGGTATTTTCTACAGAAATAATGGCACTGTACTTCACCGCCGCATTCGCGCCTGCCTGAGATCCGCTAACACAGCCCGCGATCGTCCCGCTTTCAAATATGAACACATCGTTGCTCGTCTTGTTGCAATTGTGCTGAAACACCGTTGAGGTAGTAGTACGGTTTGCTTTGCCGCCTCCCCCGCCGACAATCGCGCCGCCTTCGATCTCGTAAGGACCGGAAGGATCCAACTGCCATCTGCCGTCCCCGATATCCTTAAACTTATGTTTTTCCTTCTTCGTGCTGCTGTCTCGAATAATTATTTTTGACGAATTGATCGAGATCCTAGCAGCATCCCATGTGACGTTCATGCCGTTGGGCAAAGTAACTTCTACATCTGCGCAGCGAGAAAGATCCAACACATGCCCGTTCAAATCAAGTACCCACTCATCATTAAAACCGCCCTTATTGGTAGTAGCTATTATTTCATTTCTTAAACTGACAGGATTGTAATAGGCGATATCATGCGGCAAATAATAAAGCCCGCCGTCCATCGACTCTGCACTTACTATACCGCTCCGCTCTCCGAGATCTACTTTGAACCCGCGATAAATCTCGCCGCTATAAATACGGCGATACTCTACACAGTGAACGGGGCGGTCTGTTTCGTCGATCAGCTCAAAACGGTATTCGCAGTCTGCAATCGTTTTGGTCGTGAACGTTGCCTTGCCGTCCGAAGCAGTCGTATAGGCGGGAAGCGCCGTTTCGCTCCCGTTGATTATTTCGTAGCATTTGATTACGCGGTTTTCCCGCATATCCGCGCCCTCAAACGCACTACCGATGTTACCGCCGCGCAGCTGCACCTCCAACGTTCGCGTGCTGTTCGTCGTGATCGTAATGTCCATACAGACAGCTACATAGTACGGCTTGATCGACATCCCGCTGGTATACATGATATCGCTCAAACTTGCCGCCGAAGCCGTTTGCCCGCCCGTAACGGTAAACGCGGAAATGGCGATCCCGTCATACAGCTCTATTTTATAGCCGTTTTCTTTTAACGATTTCGCCGTATTCGTGCCGCCTTGGATCAGATTGGCGCCCGAACCATCGCCATAGCCGCTATTATAGTACCCCTCGATCTGCACATTATTTGCCGCCTGCGCAGTTCGGAGCGCGCCAAAGGTGCCGCTAAGCGCCACCCCCGCGATGGCGCACGCAATTGCCGCCACCGCCGCGATCAGCACCACCACCGACCTTTTTAACTTCATCATCCTAAATACCATCCTTTTCATTTCTTCTTCTCCTCCGTTTTTCTTGTTTTGTAATTTTGTTCTATAAATCCTTGGCTCCCTCCCTGAGGGAGCTGTCACGAAGTGACTGAGGGAGTTCCACCTCCCCTGCCACCTTCTTTTCCCCGCCTCCCCTTGTTGTTCAAGGGGAGGGTCAGGGAGGGGATAAGGTGTTTCCACTTTCACCGTCTGCGCGGCTCCGCCGCGCAGACGGTGGGAGTTTTCCTCTCCCCGCCCCCCTTAACGCGGCTCCGCCGCTTTAAGGGGGGATACAGGGGGGATGAGAGGGGATCCCCTCCCCTCTGCCTTCCCCTCGGGGGGAAGGGGAACCGCTTGCGGTGGATGAGGGGAATCGCAAAAAAGCAATCACCCTTCCGCGAATAATGTTTTATCCTTCGCAAACATAAAACGAATTACTCTATAAAATGTAACCTGACACCCCCCCCCGATGGAAAACAAGTTTAATTCTTACACTTTATCACTTTGTACTGCAAAAGTTACTATAATCTACCTGCAAAGTCAATGTCCCCCCGCTCGCTTTTGCCGATTTTTATGCAGCATTTTCTCGCAAACACCCCCGCATTTGGGCAACTATACCACCCCCAAATATAACAAATACCCCCTCCGATTTTGAGCAAATTCCTCCCCCGCCCTCTCCCCTCCCCCCTTAACGCGGCTCCGCCGCTTTAAGGGGGGACTAAGGGGGGATCGCCCTTTGCCTTCCCCCTCGGGGGAAGGTGCTTTATCCCCGCCGCGATAGCGGCGGAGATAAAGCGGATGAGGGGATTTTTATCTCCCCATCATCGCCGCTT
>CALVLO010000154.1 GCA_944338265.1 uncultured Clostridia bacterium | reverse complement strand
TTATTGACCGCCATCGCATAGGCGATGAAGGAGCGTTTCAGCTCGTCGTCGACCTCGACGTCGAGGATCTTGGTCATCTCCAGCGTTTTCTTAAATTCTTCTGTGAGCTCGGGGCTCGTCTCTTTCTTTGCCATAAAAACTCCTATTACGTTCACAGATTTTTCCCGAACTGACGGGAAAAATCTTCGTGATTTTTAAAAAAACCCCGTGTTCGCGATGCTCTGCACGCGGTTTTTCTCGGCGGCGTTATTGGCAACATAATAGCAACGCCGCCTTCACTTTTCTGCAAAAGCCGCGTGAGCGGCAAATTGAGGCGCAAAAGG
This sequence comes from uncultured Clostridia bacterium, assembly GCA_944338265.1. GTDB lineage: Bacteria > Bacillota > Clostridia > Christensenellales > Borkfalkiaceae > Gallimonas. Next base: position 27,495 of record CALVLO010000154.1, on the reverse strand, counting down.
CATAACGCAGTGACGCCTTTTGCAACGAATTTTTAACAGGTAAGCGCAAAATACGATTTTGCTTGTATCTGTAATTTATAGCAGATTTACCAAGTTTTGCAAATAAAAGTTATCAATCACGTCCGCGAGGAAGGTTGCCTTCCGCTGCGGTACTCAATTTGCGCACACCTGCGCTTACGCGGAAAAGTGAGCCGCCGCGTGCTATACTGTTGCGAAAACAGCGGCGGCGAGAGAAACCAAACGCAGAGCCGACGGCGAACGTTGGGTTTTTCTTCCCCTCACGAGATTTCTTTTCGTCAGTTCGAAAAGAAATCTGTGAACTTATATATCCAGATCCTTGACCAGCGTCGCGTTCTCTTCGATGAACTGACGGCGGAGAGCGGGGCTCTCCCCCATGAGTACGGTGAACATTTTATCCGCCTCCATCGCGTCGCGCATGGAGACGCGGACGAGCGTGCGGGTGGCGGGGTTCATGGTGGTATCCCAGAGCTGCTCGGTGCTCATTTCGCCGAGCCCCTTGTACCGCTGATACTCCACCTTGTTGTTGTTTGCCGCGTCGTAAGCGGTTTTTTCTTCCTCCGAATAGAGGTACACATCCTCCTTGCCCTTGACGCTCGCCTTGTAGAGGGGCGGCATTGCCGAATACACATGCCCGTGCTCGATGAGCGGGCGCATGTAGCGGAAGAGGAAGGTGAGCAGCAAAATGCGGATATGCGCGCCGTCGACATCGGCATCCGTCATGGAGATGATGCGGTCGTAGCGGAGCTTGCTCTCGTCGAAATCGTCCAAGATCCCGCAGCCGAAAGCGGTGATCATCGCCTTGATCTCCGCGTTTTCCAGCACGCGGTTGAGGCGCACCTTCTCGACGTTCAGGATCTTGCCGCGGAGGGGCAGGATCGCCTGAAAGCGTCTGTCTCTCCCCTGTTTTGCCGTGCCGCCTGCCGAGTCGCCCTCGACGATGTAGATTTCGCACAGTTCGGGGCGTTTATCCGAACAGTCGGCAAGTTTCCCGGGGAGCGTGGTCGATTCCAGCACGCCCTTTCTGCGGGTAAGCTCGCGGGCGGAACGCGCCGCCTCGCGCGCCTTCTGCGCGGTGATACAGCGGAGCACCAGCTCGCGCGCCTCGGCGGGGTGCTCTTCCACGTATTCGCCGAATTTATCGGAAACGCACTTCGCCACGAACGGACGGATAAAGGAGTTGTTCAGCTTATCCTTGGTCTGCGACTCGAACTGCGCGTTTTCCAGCTTGACGGAGACGACGGCGGTGATCCCCTCTCGGACGTCCTCGCCCGTGAGACGGTCGCTCTCTTTGAGGATATTCAGCTTTTTGCCCGCGTCGTTGATGATCTTCGTGAGCGCCTGTTTCAGACCCTCGACGTGCGTGCCGCCGTCGATGGTGTTGACGTTGTTGGCGTACGAATAGATGACCTCGTTATAGCCCTCGTTGTATTGGAGCGCGATCTCGCAGACGGTCGTGCCGTCCTGCGCCTCGAAATAGAGCGGCTCGGCAAAGAGCGTATTGTTGCCCTTGTTCAGCTCCTCCACGAGTTCGCGGATACCGCCCTCGTAACAGAAGCTGTCGTGCTTTTCCTGTCCGCCGCGCTTGTCCGTCAGCGTGATCGTAAGCCCCTTGTTGAGGAAGGCAAGCTCTTTCAAGCGCACGCGCAGAATGTCGTATTTAAAGACGATCGTCTCGAAGATTTCCGCGTCGGGATAGAACGTGACCTTCGTACCCGTGCGGTCGGAATCGCCGACGATCGCGAGCGGACGCTGCGGCACGCCGCGGTTATAGACCTGCTTATAGACGTGACCGTTCTGGCGGACTTCCGCTTCCAGCCACTCGGAGAGCGCGTTGACCGCCTTGACGCCCACGCCGTGCAGACCGCTCGAAACTTTGTAGCCCGAATCGCCGCCGAACTTGCCGCCGGCGTTGACTTTGGTAAAGACGACTTCCACCGTGGAAATGCCTTCCTTGGGGTGAATTTCGGTGGGAATGCCGCGCCCGTTGTCCTCAACGGTACACGAACCGTCGGCGTTGATGGTGACGTCCACGCGGTCGCAGTAGCCCGCGAGCGCCTCGTCGATGGAGTTGTCGACGACCTCGCTCACGAGGTGGTGCAACCCCCTTTCATCCGTCGAACTGATGTACATTCCGGGGCGTTTGCGGATATGTTCAAGCCCGTCGAGCACCTGGATCTGTTCCGCGCCGTATGCCCCTTCTACTTTTTCTGACATAAAAACTCCTTAAACCGCTTTGGATAATTATACCATATCCGCGCGCAAAAGTACAGCAAAACGGCGTGATTTTGCGGAATTTTTCCGCCGCGCGAGAAAAACGGCGCGTAGGAACGCCTACACGCCGTTTGAGTATCTTTGTAGAGGAGGGATACGCCAAGCAAAAAGCGCCTTTTCAGGGCGTGATTTGCGGGGGTGCGCAAAATGCCGCGCGGGAGATGCGGGGCATGCCGCCCTGCGTTTGCGCCCGTTCCAGCCACTTTGCAAGCGAAGGGAGCAGCTCGGGATACCCCGATGTGCGCGCCATCTCCATGCGGTAGCGGATGTTTTGCAGCGTGCGCGCTTCCACGTTTACCCCTTCGGGCGCGAGCAGGACGGCGCCCTCGCCGCTCTCCCCGAACCCGTTCACGCGATCCACCGCAAAAAACGCCATGTTTTTGGCGTAATAGGCGTTGTCGCCGCGGACGAGGTTGCGGAGGAAGAGCGCCTTCGCATCCCGGACGGACTGCCCGCGCAGGACGGAGGTGACCGCCGCGTGCGACGCCATCTTCTGCCGCACTTCGAGGGCGGAGAGCGGCACGCCCTCCTCCCCCGCGAAATAGCAGCCGGAGGTGGGATCGAGCAGCGCCCATTTTTGCAGGGCGGCATCGTAGATCTCCGTCATCACATGGTTATCCATATCGTAGGGAGAGAGCGGATAGGCGCACACCCGCCGCGCGGGGATGCCGAGCGCGAGGCAGCACTCCGCCAGAATTTTCGCCTTGTTGAGGCAGTCGATGCCCGCATCCTCCCTTTCGAAGCAATATCCGAGCAGCGCGAGCGAATTGCAGGGGACGTGATTATCGTAATCGGACATGTGTTTGAGGCGGGGATGCAGCCATCTGCACAGGCGGAGGGCGCGGGCAAACGCGCTCCCCCTGCCCGCCGCCTTCTCCACGGGATAGCGCGCAAGGAGGGCGGCGTATTCGGGGCAATCGAAGCGGTATGTGAGGGTGATCTCCCCGCCCGCCTGCCACGTTTGCAGATGAAAGAGGATGCCGCAGTAGACATCCCAAAGTTCCTGTGCGACTGCCTGCTGCTCTTGCTTATTCATGCGAGCCCCCCTCCCCTTCTGCGGGGAACACCTCTTCTGCCACGGCGCGGAGCGCCCCGATGCTGTCTGCCGAAAAGAGCCGCCGCTTGTACTCCGCCGCGCCCTTTTTGCCCTTGCAGTAGAACGCCGCCATCTTGCGCATGAAGACGACGGTAAAGCGTTCGCCGAAGAGGGCGAGCGTCTCTTCGAGCTGACGGAAAAAGAGCGCGCGCATGGGCGGCGCTTCCCTGCCCAAAATATCGCAAAAGGTCTGCGGGCGGTAGAGCGCGGCGCGGGCGAGCATCACCCCGTCTGCCCCCGTGCGCTCTATCATCTTTTCCGCATCGCCCTTGGACCAGACGCCGCCGTTGGCGATGACGGGGATGGAGACGGCGCTCTTTGCCGCGGCGATCTCCGCGTAATCGGGCGCGCCCGCATACAGCTTGTCGCGCGTTCTGCCGTGGACCGTGATCATGCACGCCCCCGCGCCCTCGCACAGCCGCGCAAACTCCGCGGCGATCTTTTGATCGGGCGCAACGCCGATGCGGAACTTGACGGAGATGCGCTTGCCGCTTTTGACGCATTCGGAGATGACCTCCTCCGCGAGCGGGAAATTTTCCATGAGGGCGTTGCCATCGCCGTTCGAGACGATCTTGGGCATGGGGCAGCCCATGTTGAGATCGATGAGATCGAAGGGCGCCAAATCCTCGCTCTCGCACGCGGCGCGCAGGAGGGCGGGATCGCTCCCGAAGAGCTGCGCCGCCTTGGGGGCTTCTTCCCCACAATAGAGAAGCTTTTTCGTCTCCTCACTGCCGTAGGCGAGCCCCTTGGCGCTCACCATCTCGGTAAACGTGAGCCCCGCGCCGAGGCGTATGCACATGGTGCGGAAGGGATGGTTGGTGTACCCCGCGAGCGGCGCCAGAAAGACGTTGTTCGGGCATACCATGCCCGCGATATCCAGCTTATGTATCACGCCTGACCTCATCCATGTACGCGGTGCGCTCTTCGGGCGTGAGGGAGGAGACATCCTTCCCCGCCGCCCGCACGCGCGCCTCGAACGCGGTGTAATCTTGCTGCGCCCGCTTGACGCGGTCCAAAAGCACCTGCTCGCAATCCTTTTTGACGATGAGCCCGAGCGAGGTGACCGCCCATAAGAGCTCGCCGAGCGCCGTCTCCGCATCCGGTCCGCACATTGTTTCGGCAAAGACCTTGGAGGCGACGGCGAGGCGGTCATACGCATCTGCGCGGACATCCCAGCCGCCCTTTTCCATACGCTTCATGATCTTTTGCGCGCGCAGGAGGGCGGGGAAGCAGGCGGGCACATCGTTGACGGCATCCGAGAAGGTCTTCTGCCCCTTCTCCTTCATCTTGTTCTGATCCCACACGGAGAGCGCGCCCTCCGCGCCGGCGGCGCGATCCTTGCCGAAGACGTGCGTGTGCCGCGTGATGAGCTTTTCGCACACGCCCGTGAGTACGTCCGTCATGTTGAAGCCGCCGCGCTCCTCCTCGATGAGGGTGTGGAACGCCGCCTGCATGACGACGTCGCCCGCCTCTTCGCACATTTTGGCGGGGTCTGCCGCATCGATGGCATCCACGAGCTCGTATGCCTCTTCGAGGGCGTTGATGCGAATGCTCTCGTGCGTCTGCGCCCGGTCCCACGGGCAGCCGTCCGGCGCGCGCAGCCGCCGCAGTACGGCGAGCAGATCGAAGAGGGAAAAGCGCTGCTTTTCGAGCAGAGGGACCTCGGGCAGGACGAGCGCGCAGGTCGCATCATACGTCTTCTGACGATCTGCCTCGTAGAGCAAGATGGGCGACGCCTTGCCGCCGCGCACGAAAAAGGCGGGCGCCTCGTCGCCGAACGAATCGGCAAGGGCGAGCTTGACATCCGCCGCGAGGGATGGATCGGCGAGATCGTACACGACGAGCGGGCGCACGAGCTCCCGCCCCTCCACTTCGTAGGCGGAGAGGGCGAGATGATCGCCCACGTTCGCCCGCGCCGCAGCCGCGGACGCCTTGGAGACGCCGTCTATGACGCAGGTGTGCTTCGCCTGCATGAGGGTGCGCGCAGCACGGTCTTCGGAGGGCGCGCCGTCCACACAATAGCAGACGTTTTGCGTTTTCCCTGCCGCGCGCACCGCCCGCACGATGTGCGCCGAGAGCGATTCGTAGCTCCTGCTGCGTTCGTAGAGCGCATCGAAGCTCTCATACGCGATCCCCGCGTCCTTCAGGTTTTGCACCGAAGGGTGCATCTGCGTGCGCACGAACACCTTGTCTGCCGCACGCACTGCTTCGAGCGCGCCTGCCGTGAGATCGCCCCGCGCGGCGCCCAATCCTACCACTGTGACCATACATTCTCCCTCGCTGATGCGTTTTTCTTACAGTATAAAACAGATCGAGGAAAAAAGCAACCAGATAGCAGGCATTTGCGGCGACCGCCGCGCCGTAGACCGACCATGCGGGATCGCCCACGAGGAGGAGCTGCAGCGCGAGTTTGACGCACACGCCCGCGAGCATGGCAAGCGCCGCCTGCCGCGCCCTTCCCATGCCGATGAGGCATGCCGAGAGCGTATCCAGCCCCGCGAGCGTCGCCGCCGAGACGGACGAGAGGCGCAGGAGGCGCACGAGCACTTCTGCCTCCTCCGACCCGAGCGCGGGATAGAGGAGCGCCACCGCGGGGCGGGCAAAGGCAAACAGCCCCGCGGCGCAGGGCAGGGCGAGCGCGAGCGTGACGAGCACGGCAAGGCAGGTGCGGCGGCGCGCCTCCTCCCCGTGCGCCGCGCAGGAAGCAACGGCGGGCACGGATGCCGCCACGAGCCCGCAGCAGACGGTGGCGGGCAGGGAGATGAGGGAGGCGACGCTCCCCGCAAACAGCCCGTAGAGCGCAACGGCATCGGACGTGTGGCGGGAAAGCAGGCGCACGATGACGACGCTGTCCAGCATGTGCGAAAGGGGCAGGAGCGCCGCGCATGTCATGACGGGCATCGCGGAAAAGAGCACACCCATGTCCGCGGGGCGGCGGGAGACGAGGCGGCGATCCCACCGCCGTATCCGTTCACCGCGGGCGCGCACCGCGAGCAGAAGGAGGGCGGCAACCTCGGACATGGTAACGGCAAAGAGCGCCGCACGGGCGGCGCGGACGGGGTCGGAGGCAAAGCGCGCGGCGAAGGCGAGCCCCGCCACCGCTTTGACGAGCTGCTCTGCGATCTCTGAAACTGCTGTGGGGAGCATCTCGCTCCGCCCCTGAAAATATCCGCGCAGCACGGCGATGAGCGCCACAAAAAAGACGGCGGGCGCGAGCGCGAGATAGCACCCGACGAGCCCGCCGTCGCCCTGCCATCCCGCCACGGCGGGCGCAAGAAGGCACATGAGTACCGTCCCCACAAATCCCGGGAGCGCAAAGAGGCGGAGCGCCGTTTGGAGCGTGCCGCACGCCTTGCCCGCCGCCCGTTCCGCCGCGACGGTGCGTGCGAGCGCCGAGGGCACGCCCGCCGAGGAAAAGGTGAGCATGAGGCAGAAGAGCGGGTATGCCATCTGATACAGCCCAAGCCCGTACCCGCCCAAGAGGTTGGCGAGCGGGATGCGGTAGAACGCCCCGATCGCCTTTGCCGCGAGCGAGCCGAGGCTGATGACGGCGACGTGTTTGAAAAATTCTGCGTGCTTCATTATGTACGGGAGGCGCGTCCCCGAACGCGCCCCGCCTGTTTTGCGAAAGGACCGCTATGCCCGATCATTCGAACTGCCGCGCGATGATATCTGCAGTGAGCCGCGCGAGCTTGACGGCGGACGCCTCCATCACGGCGCCTTCCTCCAAAGAGAGCAGCACCACCGCGCCGAGGCAATCCCCGCCCGCGACGATGGGCACCACGAACTGCGCCGTGAACGCCTCCTCCCCCTCTTTGACGACGGGCAGGAGCTTGCCGCCCTCTGCAAGGCTTGCGAGATGGCTCCCGCGCGACGCCATGAGCTCGGTGAGCTCATCCGAGACCGCCTTGCCCGCGAGCACCTTCCTGCCCGTGCCGAAGGCGTGCAGGACGTTATCCGTATCCGTGATGGCGGCAAGGCAGCCGCTCTGCTCGTGCAGCGACTTCGCCGTGCCCTCCGAAAAGCGCTCTACGCTCGCGATGGGCGAGTACTTTTTGAGCATGAGCTCGTCGCGGTCGGTAAACAGCTCCAAGGGATCCCCCTCACGGATGCGCAGCGTGCGGCGGATCTCCTTGGGGATGACCACCCGCCCGAGCTCATCGATGCGCCTCACGATTCCCGTTGCTTTCATAAAAAACCTCCGTATATTGTCATTATGCGGAGGGCGTGGATTTTTATGCGCCGCCCTTCGGGCATGAAAAACGCCCCGCAAGCGGATGACGCTTCCGAGGCGATTGTGCCGTGTAGGCGCGAGATTTTTGCGGCATTTTTTGCGGTGACGGCATCGCCGTTTGGCGCAGCGCGGCGCATCCTGCGCCCGCATGCGCACCCTCCGGCTTGAAAGATCGGCGGCAAGATGCCCCGCCGATGCAACGGACGGCGCATCCTCCAAAGCCGTTCAGCGCGCGCCGCGTGCCGCGCGGAGCATAGCCTGCACCTCCGCGGGCGTACAGCGGTAATCCCCCTCTCCGCTGCGGCGGTACGTCCCGAGGAGCGGATCCCGCCCCAGATAGACGGGCTTGCGGGCGGGCGGCGCCTCCGGCACGGTGATCACCACGATGCGGTTCCACTCCACGATGTGCAGCTGCACATCCTCCGCCCGCAGCAAGTTGGCGCTCACCCTTTGCGGGTCGCTTACCGTCTCCCAAAATTCCTCGATGAGCTTTTCGGGCGCGGGCAGGTCGACGGCATGCAGCGAATGATCTTGGCGCTCCTCCACGCCGAGCAGAATGATCCCGCCCGCCGTGTTGGCAAAGGCGGAGTAGGTCTCCCAAACACTGTGCGGGAACCCGCCGAGCGCGAGCTTCGCCTCCAGCCTGTTCCCCTCGCGGTAATGCTCCAAATTGGTAAGATCGATCATGGCGTTTACTCGCTCTGCAGCGCGCCTGCCCTATGATTATGATCAGGCGACACTGATAGCCTTATTTCGTTTCCCTTAAAATACGGATCGTCTCTTTGAGCCCCATAGGCAAAGAAAACCTTTCTCGCCAACCTAAGGACATGATCTTCGTTCCATCCAACCGTGACGTTGTTGCTCTGCTATAACCGGACTTTTCAACTGCATCCGGGAGCTCGAACTTGACTGTTTTCCCCGCACAATCGGCAGCGATTTTTGCCAAATCGCATAAATGAATATCCGACTGACCGCTCGCAATATTATAAGCTTCCCCACAAGCCCCTTGGAGCAAACAATATAACAGTCCGCTTACTGCATCCGCGACATGGCAATACGTAAAATATTGATCGCCCTTTGATTTTAATATGATATCCTCTCCCGCGACCGCTTTTTTAATAAACTGAGAAGAGGCTTTTGAGTCCTCCGATTGCATGGTCGGACCATACAGCCTCGGAAACCGCGGGATCACCACGTCAAACCCGTATTGATGGATATACGCCTGACACAGCGCTTCTCCCGCCCGCGCAGATAACGGGCCGCCACGCCGGTTCCGTACGAAACGGCAAACGTGAGACAAATAAAAATGCGCTTGCCCCGAGGAGCAGATACAAAAAGATATGCGCGCATTTTCGGATCGTGAATCCCCAGAAGATATCCACGTCCGAGGCGGACTGCCCGGGCGGGATCTCGATCCCGAGGATTCCTAACACCCACTCACCCACGGCGTTGCTCTGTTCGGACGACACATCCCCCGCCCGCTGCGAAAAAACGAAAATAACGACCATGACAGCAAGCATGGGAAGAATGCCTATAAGGAATCGTAAATTTTTGCAGTCAACGTTTCCCTTCATGTTTCCCTACTTTTCTCTTTCCTGCAGCGTCTCAATACAGAATAAAGCACACCGCAGGCACCTTATCCCGTGCTTCACCGCAATAGCAGACATATCCATCCCTATGGAATCGCTCTACTTTACCTCGTTATCGCGCTCTTCATTGCATTCTGCGGAAACTTCCCCGTCAATATCGAGGACATTATCCGCATCGCGATCTTCATTTTTGTTTGATTCGTCCGAGCTTTCCTCTGAAGCAGTATTGACGGCAACTGCTTTACGACGCGCCAACGCATTCCCAATGATTTTGAACAGATTCCTCAAATCCTTCAAATAAAGAAGAACAATTAAAATGGTAAATACACATGCCGCGATTACGCTCACCCATGCAATGTTGATCATGACAAACCGCCAAAGGCATATATATCCGACAATAAGCAGGGTAGCAATGATAAATCGAGGTTCAATCCTCATAAGTTTCATACGGCACAACACGATCGTACATATGAATACTGAAACAGCGTATCCGACAAGCGTTCCAATGGCAGCCCCCTCTATCCCAAGTACAGGGATCAAAAAATAATTGAGCAAAATATTTAATCCGGCACCCAGTGAAAGCACAAGCAAGTTAGGCCATGTCTTTTTTATAACGAGGAACTGGTTGGATTCAATCTGGAACAGCATCAATAAAAGCGGAGCAAAAAATAAATAGGGCGCAGCTACGAACCCTTCCCAATACTCCTCTTCAAACAACAGATGGAACAACGGTTCGGATAGTGCAAAAGCAAATACAGCACATGCAAATGAAAGGGCGCCCATATATTCGAAAATCGATGAATTCGTTTTCACTTGATCCTTCTCTTTCATGACACTGAATGCAAAATACTGCCATCCGCCTGCAAAAGCGGTATAAATCAGCTGACTAACATGCCCAAGCTTTGCACTGACAGCGTATACGCCTGTCGCTTCAAGCCCAATCAAATTGGTAATCATCAGCCTGTCACTTGAATCGAAAACCCAGTATATAATAAAATTGGGCAAAAGCGGAACCGCAATTATCAATAGCTGTTTTAAAAGCGTCCAGTTGACCTTCCTAAAGCTAAACCATTTTCTGTTCAGGATCATGAATGTTGCTTCCATTGTCAAAGCCGAAATGGCCCCGGCAAGAGGGAGTGCAATCAGATAATACCCCGCCAAAAGAAGAGGTATAGAGATCGCATAAGAAATCAGCGGACTAACTGTATTCGTGATTAAATATACGCCACGCTTATTTTCCATTCGCGTCGGTGCGGATACGATAGAATTTGTTGCTCCGATCAAGGTCGCCGTAGCCGTAATGTAAATGATATAACTATACTGTTGATCCTCAAAAAACCATTGCGCAAGATAATCTTTCATTAGCAGCATAATGACAAATACTGCAAATGAAGTCATCAATGTAAATGTAAGCGTTGTCGAACATACTTCCTTTTTATATGCAAAATCATTTTTATCACGCTCAAAAAACATTCTATACATGGCGTCATACATCCCCATGACGGCAAGCGAGCTGCAAAATGATAAAAGCGAATTCGACATATCGCTGATGCCATAGTAAGAAGAATTTGGCATCAAACGCGTTACGATCGGCACCATAATCAGGGGAATCACCTTTCCAATGACTCCCCCGGCGCCATACACGAGCATATTGCTTGCAAATAACTTTAATTTTCCCATTTATTGTACAATCCAATTATGAAACTTGACATAAGTATGCCACTCATTTACGCTTTCCGATAAACAAATTATCGAATTGCAATATTTTCGCCATAGAGATGATCTCCGCAATCCGACAGAAGAAACGCCATTACAGAAACGACATCCGTCACGGAAAGAATCTCTTTTTTTGGTCTGCTCAATGCATATTGTTCAACCATGAGCTCCGGCAGCTTTGATAAAAATTTTGTTTTCACCATATCAGGCGAAACCCCGTAAACGAACACGCCTTTTTCTGCATACTCCCCCGATAAACTCTTCATCAACCCGAGTAGCGCATATTTTATTGTCGTATATGCTGCTTGAAATTTAGGAGGCATATTCAGTGTATTTGCGCTTAGCATAAATAAGATTTTCCCGTACTTGTTTTGTTGCATATGCGGAAGAAAGTGCTGACATACTGCATACGCGGATCGGACAGAAATCTCCCATCCGGCCTGAAAAAGATCCCATGCACTTTTATGGAATTTCTGCGTAATGATTTTGGGCGACGATAAATGTACAATATGGTCGGGGTATATATTTTGCTCCGTCAATGTTCGCAGGACATTATCCCACAACTCCGCGTCACAGAGATCGGCCTGAAGAAATACAAGCTTGGAACCATATTTTCGCTTCAAAATCTCCAAATCATCGTTCCAATGTAAATAATGAGCAACAATTTTAGAATAGTTATTCGCTATAGAATCTATCAGTTTGGAGCCAATATCTGCCGATGCCCCGATGACCATTAACATTTTACTCATTCAACACCCCGCAGCACAATGTCCCTTTTAAAACTTTCTCTCCGCGTTGATTTACCATTGTCACCTTAATCTCCACTTCTCCCACAGACTCATGGCAACAGTTGACAACCCCCGTAATTTGAAGAATGTCTCCTAATATAACAGGACGAAGAAATTTGCAGGATACGGAATGAATCAAGCAATTTTTACCGGGAAGGTATACTCCGGCCAAAGTCGAAATAAAAGAAGCCGTAAGCATCCCATACGCAACAACATCGGGAAAACCTTTTTTGCGCGCAAAAGAAACATCCGTATGCAGAGGATTAACATCTCCTGTAATAATGCAAAAAGAACGCATCATATCCTCTGTTATTTTTACGGAGAAGGATTCTGTCGCCACCCCCCCCCGCGCTGCATTAATTCCTTAAATGTGTATTCGTTCATTATTTTGCCTTAAGTAAAATTGCATCTGCCATTTCGCCCACATTTTTAAAGCCCGAAACTTCATGGACATTAAATTTGATTTCGAATTCCTTTTCAATCGTGACAACCAAAGTGATTTGTTCAAGGCTGTCCCAATCTTCAATGTCATCTGCGTTCGTCGCGTCTGTGATCACAAGGTTCTCGTCATCGAACACATCTCGGAATATTTTTGTTAACCTTTCAAAAACTTCAGTTCTCTCCATTGAAATCATCCTCCATAATAGAAATTACTCTGTTTTGTTTAATATAATGCTCCGGAATTATAAATTCCCATTCCGAATTCCCGTCCTGATCTTCTTTGACCATATGAAACCCAACCGTTGCATAGAAATCCGACACCATTTTGTTTTTTGCGGTAGGATAATAGAATCCCTTCAGACATTTTATATGATTGGATTGACATTGCAAAATTAACTGATCCATCATGGCAAATTCCATGTTTCGTTTTAGAACACGACAACTCATGAGCCATAAATCGATTTCGCAAATCTCCTGCCGGATGTTCCCTATGATAACTGAAACCACGCCATTATCCCCAAAGCGGTCTTGCAATTTCCCATATAAAGTAATATGTTTTCCGTCCTCAGCAATTGACTCAATTTCCGACTGAGTATAACGATGTGTCGTAAGATTAAACTGATTACTCTTATTGGTTAATTGCGCAATACGCGAATAATACGACGGCTCAAACGCACGAATAGCCGCCTGCATTCCTAAAGATTGTAAATATTCCTCATAATCGGCAAATTTTGATTGAAACTCTGCCCTGGCAAGATTTTCCCGATACATTTTTGTTCTGCCGGCATCATCTTTAGACAACGTGGTCACTTCAAAAAACCCGCTTCTGTCAAGCACTCGAATGTATTCATGCGGGTCGGTTAACTCCGGTGTACACACTCCCGGAATCTGTGTTGCTACGATATGCCTCTCTGCGGGATTATCATCTACAAAAACCAAACTTTCCGGCAGGACATTCAACTCTTTCGCAATTGCTAAAAGGTTTTTATCTTTTGACTCCCAATTGGCCTTGATCACAATAAAATCATCCTTACGCAACTCTCCGCAAGAGTGATTCAAACCCGCCAGAGCATTCTCCAATTCATTTTTTGAATCGATATTCAATAATACACCGAGCTGTAAATGCTCTTTCAGATAATGTTGAAACTCAGAAAAAACCTGACCTTCTGCTTCTTCCGGACCCAAAGTAATATTATCAACGCCATCATCGCCGATTACTCCACCCCAAAGTGTATTATCTAAGTCAAGTACCATGCCCTTTTTGTTTTTCCCAAAAAGAGATTTTATAATATTCGCGATATTAAAAGACAGATACGGAATGGCTTTAACATTTAACGCGTATTTGTACATATAGTAATAAAATGGATCTGACCATTGCGCGAGTCCATAATCGGCAGAAATATAATTGATATCGCAAATATAAAAATTATTGTGGGTCTGCGCATATTCATAAAAAAGCAAATTTAACCTTGTAATAAAATTTACTTTTCCATGAAAATCACTCGCCTCTCGATTCCCCATTAAACGATAAAACGGCAATTCAAAATTATTTTGAATAATTGGACAAGCATATTCCGCAGAAAGAGTATTCCAAATCGTCTTAAACTTTTCCATCTCATTGTTTAAGAGCGTTGTAACCGTGTCACTATCGTCCTGTAATGCCGGATAGTTCGTTATATTTCGATTGGTCGTGTGAATATAGATAACATCAGGACAAAATTCCTTTAAACGCGCATTCGGGAAAACGGAATCCTCATAATATTGATTATATTCTGACTCATAGAATGTAGGCTTAATGCCATAATTCAACAAAAACAATTCCAAAATATGTTTTATATCGTTTGTTGTAGAACCGCCAAGAATCGCTATACGTTTTTCGAGAAAACCACCATCCTGAGCCAGCAACTCACGTTTGATTTGTTTTTTTCTTGATAAAATATAATCTGCATCAAAAGGATACTGCAACTCTTTCATTTTATCTCCTTAGCGCCGGACAAATGCTTCTAAAACTTTTCTGTATTTTTCAAGCCGGGCATTCTCTTTGACGAGCTCATAATGATTGTATTTTATTCCGCGAATATCTACCGTCTCTGTTAAGATAAATCCGAATTTTTTCGTAATCGAATTCATCATAGCGTTATCACAACGATCTTCATTGATTATTTTTTTTACTCCGAGACAATCAAAGGCAAACTCCAACGACAAGAGCATCGATTCAAGTGCGTACGGCATACCCATAGAATAGTTCTCATCTATAATAAAGCTCCCCTGTGTGCAGCAAACCTCAGATACATCATATAACCGATTTGTGCCAATTGCTGTTCCATTTTTATCGTATATGCACCAATATAAATCATTGTTACGTGTTAGATAACCTGCAAACCATTCTTGTTGTGCTTGTAACGTCAACTTATGTCCTTGATTCAAATAATAAACACTGCGTTCCTGATTGCGAAGCCTGACAATTTCCGCCAAGCAATCTTTGTTTATGGGAATCATATCAATACATTCCCCGATAAGCGGTTGTTTTCTGTATCGCGTAATAATTTCTTCGTATGTCATTTTCTAATATCCCGTTATTTAATATTCAAACCTATTAATACAACCGATCACATAATCGACCTGTTCATCCGTCAGCGTAGGGCTCATGGGCAGACTCAGCTCTTCCGTATGAATTTGCTCCGTAATCGGGAAAGACAAATGATTCCACTCATGATACGCTTCCTGTTTATGCGGAGGAATCGGATAATGAATAATTGTCTGTACCCCATTTTCTTTCAAGTATGCCTGCAATGCATCGCGATTGCCTGTCCGAATCGGAAAAATATGAAATACATTCGTTGTATCGTGCGGGTATTCGGGAAGAATAATTGCAGGGTTTTTGATCCCCTCGATATACCGCTTTGCGATTTGAATGCGACGACCGTTATCTGCATCCAAGTATTTGAGTTTAACATCAAGAACGGCTGCATTGATCTCGCTCAAGCGGCTGTTTCTGCCCTTGTATTGAAAGACATATTTACGGCT
Organism: uncultured Clostridia bacterium; assembly: GCA_944338265.1. GTDB lineage: Bacteria > Bacillota > Clostridia > Christensenellales > Borkfalkiaceae > Gallimonas. Next base: position 12,312 of record CALVLO010000154.1, on the reverse strand, counting down.
GGAACCGTAATTGGCAAGCGAACGAATTGTATCAGCCAAAAGTTTGTCATTGGTTGTGACTGCACCCGCGTCGCCGAAGGCTCCGAGATTTTTCCCGGGATAAAAACTATGCGCGCTGTCTCCAAAGCTTCCCGTCCGCTGCCCATGATACATACACCCATGCGCTTGTGCATTGTCTTCTACGAGCTTCAAATTATATTTTTGGCAAAGCGCACCGATTTTTTCCGAATAAGCACATCTTCCATACAAATGAACAATCAAAATAGCGCGCGTCCGATCGGTAATGGCTGCCTCAATTTTGCCGTCGTCGATCTCATAAGTATGAATATCCGGCTCGACAAGTACAGGAACAAGATTATTTTCAGTGATTGCCAGGATGGAAGCAATATAAGTATTTGCCGGCACAATCACTTCGTCCCCCGGCTTCATAATGCCGAGTTCGATATAAGCGCGAAAAATCCAAATGATCGCATCCAATCCATTGGCAACTCCAATGCAATGATTTGTTCCAATGAATTTCGCAAAATCCTTTTCAAACTGTTCTGTCTCATTCCCTTGCAGATACCATCCGCTGGATACAACGCGGTTTACTGCGGCGCTCAGCTCTTTGAAATTTTTATTCGTTACATCTTGCAGGGATAAAAACGGTACTTCCATAGCGTCTCCTTTGACTGAAATATGAATTATTATCGATTTTCTTTTACAAATTGAAGAAATTCATCATAATTGCGAATATAATCATTCTCGTCGTACAGTTCCGATGCCAAAACCATCAGAACGGCATCGGAAGAGAAGTCAAACATTTCTCTCCACATATTGTTGGCGACATACAGCCCTTCGTATGGCTTTTCTAACGGGACAACTTTCTTCTCATACCCGTTATCAAGGCGGATTTTACAGCTTCCGTGAATACAAATCAAAATCTGTTCAAGACTCTTGTGTGCATGATATCCTCGCGTAACACCCTTTGCGGTATCATACATATAGTAAACGCGCTTGATTTTAAAAGGAATATCCTTCCCTTCCTCTAATGCCACCAACTGCCCGCGTTCGTCCCCATGCGGCTGAAATACATATTTGATTACTTGCATCTTACGTCACCGTCCACAAAGTTTATTCATAATTTTTTTCATAATTCCCGCAATTGTGATTCTCGGGAAAATCCTAACCATATATTTAACACTACGGCGATCAATCATAATTTCATGCAAATCTTTTAAGGTAAGTCGCTCAATATAGGTTTTTTGAAAGCCGCTTGTGTCAATTTGCTTTAATGCTATGGGGAATTTCGTATGTTCCCCTCGCATGATTTTCTCTAATTCATCTTCAAACTCTCTCTGCGATATTACCGCTGATTTCAGTGCTTCCCCTTTTTTATAAGCATATTTCGGATCAGACAACAATCTATCCATCTCATCATAAAAGGCATCCAAAGTGTCAAATTCCACGCCAAGCTGACTTTGACCGATTAAACAGTCATTGGCACAATCATCGTACTTCAAAGTCAACGGAACTTTTCCCGCCATGGCCGCATACTGAAACATTAATCCGCCTACCATAGGATAAGTATTGAGGTACATATAAGAATGAAGCAAAACCTGATACAAATCCTTCCTCTCTCCGGTATGATAGACTCTCCCCGAATAGGTGCGCATCAGCAATTTAAGCTGGCTGTCATCTCCACTCCCTGCATACCAAAATATAACCTCCGGATGAGTATCCAGCATTCGACGAACAATCTTATAATACAAATTTTCGGCTCCCAAAGTTTTATATAGTGAACCCCCGGAAAAAATCAACTTTTGACGAGAGGAATCAAACTCGAATGGGATTCCCTCAAATTCCTTATTATAATCAATAATAGGATAATATGGTAACAAGCGCAACTTGTCAATTCGAATGCCCCGAAATTCATTTGAGATATATGCTCCATAATCTCTAAATTCAATGCAATAATCAAATGCATTTACGCCCAACCAGAATGCATGATCCGTTAAATTAATCTGATATCTTGTGACGCGTTTATCATTATAATAATTAAAAACAGAAATTCCAGAAATGTCCCATGGCGTGGTGTACAAAAACAAATGCCCAGGTCTATTCTCTTCTATGATTTGTTTTAACTCATAACAATCATCAATGGCAGAACGCCCATGTAAATAAACAATTTTAGCTTGATGTTCTTGCAGCAATTTTATAATATCCGGAATAAATGTTTCGCGCCTTTTATCCACGACATAAATCACATACCGCTTTTGTAATAAAGCTTTTAGATAAATTAACGCTAAGCCGCGTGAATTTAATCCAAATCCATCATAAAATATTACTTTATTCTCATTATAGTCCGGATCTGTTCCTTTACCTTGTTCAGTTACTGATCCAAACAGATTTTCAACAACGTGATTAAGCTCACTTTCTAAATTATCGTCTTTATATTCTTGATTTAAAAAATATAATAATTTTGCGAGCACTCGCATAATCTCGAGCGCCTTTTCGGTTTTGTTCTTGAAAAGAGCTTTTTTTATATTTATTCTTAATCGTTCAATAATTTTATTTAACTCTGCAATCTTGTTTTTTTCTTTCTTCATAATATTCCGAATATCAAATAATCTACGTTGCCTCTAACATATCATGCAAAATCAACCGCTTTCACTTCCAGCTCTTATCTTTCTCGCTTAAATTCAGCGGCGTTCCATCCTGCAAAGTATAGCCCGCGCTATCGGCAGAGCCGCGATATTCGCCGATGACTTCGGGCCATACAATGCCGATGTTCGGATCGTTCCACGCCAGCCCGCCTTCATCGTTGGCATGATAGAAATCGTCGCATTTATAACAGAACTCCGCCGTATCGGAAAGCACCAAAAATCCGTGCGCAAACCCACGGGGAATGAGGAATTGCTTCTTGTTCTCCTCCGTCAGTTCAACGCCATACCACTTCCCATATGTTGCGCTGTCTTTTCTGAGATCGACGGCAACGTCAAAAACACGCCCTTTGATGACGCGGACCAGCTTCGTCTGCGGATACTGCTTCTGAAAATGCAGACCGCGCAGCACACCCTTCGTACTCATGGACTGATTATCCTGAACGAACGTAAGGTAAATGCCCGCCTCCTCCATATCGCGCTGCGAATACGTCTCCATGAAGTACCCGCGGCTGTCGCCATGTACGGCAGGCGTAATGACGCAGAGCCCTTCAATGCCTCCGACGTTTTTTTCTACCGTAATTTGTCCCATAGCTAGTCCTCTTTATTTTTCTTCGGCAACCAATACAATTGATCCGCCTTTGTAAAATTCTGGTATAATTCTCCAATATGATCTTTGATCGCATCTTCGGACAGATCAGAATAATCTACTTTGAGGAGTTCTCTTATTAACTCTTCTGAGAATCTATATTTTATGACGTTTGCAGGTACACCTCCGACAATAGCATATGGAGGAACGTCCTTTGTAACAACAGCCCCGGCTGCAATGACAGCGCCCTGTCCAATCGTCACTCCTGACATAATGAGTACTCGCTCACCAATCCATACATCGTCTTTTACCCGAATATCACCTTTCGTTCCCGCTTCGCTTGACTCGCCCATAATTTTGACTTTAAAAGGATAAGTGGAAATTGTATATAGTTGATGCTCGCTATTTAAGATAAATACCACATCGGAGGCAATAGAACAATAGTTCCCTATATACAAATGTGCTTGACAATGTGATTGTCTTACATTTATTGCTCCATAGGTTTTTTTTCCAACATAGATATAATCTGGATTAAATATGTTTTTTGCGACAGTATCATTATGTTGATTGGCTTTCCTCCATGTCTTTCTGAACTTGTACAGCCGAAAATAGTAATGTAATCCCATATTTGTATCCAATTCCCTTTAAGAATTTTAACAGTGCATCTATACACTCGCCGCATAGCACTAAAAAACGAACATTCTAATCATTACGGTTTCAACCATGCCATACGATATTCTCTTTAATTATTTTCCCTTGGTTCCCAATAATAACATGATTCGTATCTATGGTCTTTCCTGCTAATGTGCTTCCCGCCGCCACAACTGTGTCCGACGCTATCCGTGTACCTTTTAAAATCATACATCTACAACAAAGCCAACACCGATCCCCTATAATGATGTCACGCGCCTCATTGAGAATGCTGTTAGACGTTTGGTCATCAGAATGTGCGTGATATATAGTATGAAAATCTGTATCCATAAACAAATTATCCCATGAAATCAAACAACCATTACCAATACAAATTCTCTTATGACAGATAATTGCCGAATTTGCTGTTATGGTGACATCCTCCCCAAACTCTAAAACTCCTCCATTGGAAATCCGAACACCTGAACCAAAGTACGCTTTTCCATGAAAAATAATTTCTCCCGAGTTTTGCCAAATACCTCTTTCATATTTTTTATCCGCTATCCCCACAACATAAAAGCCAATCTTGACCAGCCCTTTAGGTGAGTTTTTACTAATATTGACACTACCTTTTGCCTGTAAAATTTTTACGTTTTTCGCTACGATAATATAAGGGTGTATTATCCCCCCCACCCAAAATATTTAAGATTTAATCGTATTGTTTTCAAAAGACTAAATTGACACAAATATCGTAATATTTTTCTAAACCCCATATCAATATCCGATTTCCTTCAAATATCTTTTCAACGCATCCTTCCAATCGGGAAGCGGCGTAAATCCGTTCTCAACAAGTTTACGCTTATCCAGACGGCTGTTGAACGGACGCTTGGCTTTGGAAAGTCCGTATTCCACGGTCGTGACGGGGATCACCTTCGTCGGATACCCCGCCTGACGAAAAATTTCACAGGCGAAGTCATACCAACTGATATACCCGCCCTCATTCGTCGCATGATAGTAACCGTACTTCTCACTCTCCGCCATATCGACCAGCAACCGCGCAAGATCGTAAGTATACGTCGGCGTGCCGATCTGATCGTTGACAACGCGTATCGTATCGTGCGTTTTGCCGACGTTCAGCATCGTCTTGATGAAGTTCTTCCCGTTTACGCCGAACACCCACGCGATGCGCACGATGAAATATTTTTCCACCGTATTCGCAACGGCAAGTTCGCCTTCGAGTTTGGTCTGCCCATAGACGTTGAGCGGGCGGTAGTCCTTCTCGTCCGGCTCCCAAGGCTTTGTCCCCTGCCCGTCAAAAACGTAATCGGTGGAGATATAGACCAACTTGCAATTCAGCTCCCTGCAGACGGTTGCGATATTCTGCGTGCCGCCTGCATTGACGGCACGCACCGTGGCTGCGTTTTCGGGATCCTCCGCCGCGTCTACCGCGGTCCATGCGGCGCAATGAATCACAGCGTCGGGCTCCGTCGCAGTAATCACACGGTCAACCGCTTCGGGAGTGGTGATATCCATCTCTTCAACGTCTACGCCGATCGCATCGTACCCGCGTTTTTGACATTCATTGACGACGTCATAGCCAAGCTGGCCCCTAACGCCGGTAACAAGTATTTTCATTTCTTTTCAGGCTCCAAAATCAATTTCCATCAGCCTCTGTTTCCGTACATTTTCTGATAATAGTTCTGATATTCGCCCGAGATGATCTCCTGCCACCATTCTCTGTTGTCAAGATACCATTGAATCGTCTTTTTGATGCCGTCCGCAAACTTCGTTTCAGGCAGCCAGCCGAGCTCGTTGTGGATCTTCGTCGGGTCGATCGCATAGCGCATATCGTGTCCCTTGCGGTCCGCAACGTACGTAATCAGGCTTTCGGGTTTCTCCAACGCCTTACAGATGAGCTTGACGATGTCAATATTCCTCATTTCGTTGTGCCCGCCGACGTTATATACTTCGCCCTCTCTTCCTTTATGAATGATGAGATCGATCGCCTTGCAGTGGTCCTCCACATACAGCCAGTCGCGAACGTTCTCCCCTTTTCCGTATACGGGAAGCGGCTTGTCGTTGAGCGCATTTGCGATCATCAGCGGAATCAACTTCTCGGGGAAATGATAAGGTCCGTAATTGTTGGAACAACGGCTGATGGTCACAGGCAGTCCGTACGTCCTGTGGTAAGCGAGCACCAGAAGATCCGCCGCCGCTTTGGAGCTCGAATACGGGCTGGACGTGTGCAGCGGCGTCTCCTCGGTGAAGAAGAGGTCGGGACGGTCGAGCGGAAGATCGCCATATACCTCGTCCGTCGAAACCTGATGATAGCGCTTGATCCCGTACTTGCGGCAGGCGTCCATCAGAACGGACGTGCCGATGATGTTCGTCTGCAAAAAGACGCCGGGATCCTCGATGCTCCTGTCAACGTGACTCTCCGCGGCGAAGTTGACCACGATGTCGGGATGCTCCTCCTCGAAGAGACGACAGACCGCCTCCCTGTCGCAGATATCCGCCTTGACAAAGCGGAAATTGGGCTTGTCCATCACCCCTTTCAATGTGGAAAGATTGCCCGCATACGTCAGCTTATCGAGACATACGACGCGGTCCTCCGGATGGTTTGCGAGCAGATGAAAGATAAAATTGCTCCCGATAAATCCTGCCCCGCCCGTTACGATGATCGTCATTTGTTTGTCTCCTCTCAATATAAGATCTTGTCCTCTGCAACTTGCTTCAGGTGCTTGCCGTACTCGTTATTTTTCATCAGCTGCGCCTGCTCCAGGAGTTCCTCGCGTGTGATCCATCCATTTTTATAGGCGATTTCTTCCACACAGCTGATTTTCAACCCCTGATGTTGCTCGATCATACGGACGAACGCCGTTGCGTCCGCAAGTGACTCGTGCGTTCCCGTATCCAGCCATGTAAACCCTCTGCCGAACGTGATCACTTCGAGATCGTCACGCTTCAGATATTCCTGATTGACCGTCGTGATCTCCAGCTCCCCTCTTACAGAAGGCCGGATCGACTTGGCGACCTGCACAACGCTGTTCGGATAGAAGTACAGCCCGACGACCGCGTAGTTGGACTTCGGAGCCATGGGCTTTTCTTCGATCGAAATCGCCTTCCCCGCATCATTGAACTCCACGACCCCGAACCGCTCGGGATCGGGGACATAGTACCCGAACACCGTTGCCTTCTTACGCGTGAGGTTCTCTGCAGCCTTAGCGAGGCTCTTTTTAAGTCCGTTTCCGTAAAAGATATTGTCGCCGAGGACCATGCAGACGTCGTCGGAGCCGATAAAATCTTCCCCGATGAGAAACGCCTGTGCAAGCCCGCCCGGATAAGGCTGTACCGCATACTGTAAATTTAATCCAAGCTTCTTTCCGTCGGAAAACAGCTGCTCAAACCGCGGCGTATCCTCCGGCGTGGAAATAATGAGAATATCCTTGATCCCCGCCAACATCAATGTCGACAGCGGATAATAGATCATCGGCTTGTCATAGATGGGCAACAACTGCTTGCTCGTCACCCGCGTCAGGGGATATAATCTTGTTCCGGATCCACCGGCTAAAATAATTCCCTTCATCATCTCACCTTGAATTTATAAGCGCTTCTTTGTAGACATGATATACTTCCTTTTCAATGCGTGCGCGGTGTCGCCGAAAGAATAATGTCAATATGATTATTTTGAATCTTGAACGTCTTAATTTTTGTTTTAAGACACCTTGCAGTTGAAGACCATACTTGTGGCAATAATATTTATCCGTCTCGACTAATCTTTTCGCAAATTTAATTTTATAGCTCTCATCCTTTACATCTGTCCCACCCTCTAAATGAACAATCTTTTTTTCTTTAAAATAACAAATTTTATTCGATTTTGAACCACTTTTAATTCTCTTAGTTAAATCTGGTTCCTCCTTATACATGAAAATGTTCTCATCGAACATGCCAGCCTCCTCAAAAGAAGTTCGACGAACAAACAAATCTGCGCCAGAAATAAACATCTTATCAGAGGAAAAAGTATTGAAAAAATAATGCCATCTGCTTTGTAACAAAGAGAAAATACCCTCTCGGTCCATCATAAAGAACGAATATGTTTTCTTTAAATTTCTTGAAACTAGTTGGACGCCAAATAAACCAAGGTCAGAGTCTTCATAAAACTTATCAATAGCAAACTGAAATATTGGTTCTATTAAAACCGTATCTGGATTCAAGAATAATAAATAATCACCTTTTGAAATCTCGGCTCCACGATTATTCCCAGCCCCAAAACCTATGTTTTCATTTTTTATAATCGTCACCCAAGAGTATTCTGCATGAATTCTGTTCACCAAATCATATGTTGGGCTATTGTCTGAGACAATAACCTCTAAAGCATCACCGATATCGTTGTACTTTTTTATAGAATCCAAACAGTCTTTTAAAATAGAAATATTTACAAATGACACAATAATTACTGATAATTTTTTATTTTCCATATGTCTCATATATAATTGATCTAGAATATAGACCATCTCGTTTATCTGTTTTAGATTGTAATAAGGCTATTGAAAATAATACAATTCCTATTAAAAAAGAAATACAAAATCTTGGGCTTTCCAATCCGGGATTGAAGAAAATTATTAATACTCCATATAAGAAAAATGTAAAACCAAAACTGGTAAAAGACGTTATATTTGACTTAAAATATTTTTTTGCAAAAAGCAATATAAAATAAATAAAAATCAAAAGCCCTATTAACCCAACTCGATAAAATATGTTCATAAAAGAGTTGTGCTGTGCAATATAAAGTGATGATATTTCAAAAGGATCTTGCTCTAAAAAAACATTGGGATTGTTTATAGAGTGTAATAAATCAGTACTTCCATAGCCCGTTCCAAATCCAACGCCAAATAAAAAATTATTCAAAAGTATCTCGAACTCATTTTTCCAATACGAAAGCCTCCATCCTGTGTTCGGATCCGAATTAGAAAGCAAAAATAGAACTACCAATGCTGAAATAATAAAAACAGGAAGCAATATGCAAATAAAATTGTATAAGGCTTTAGATGAAATCATTTTCCTTTTTCTTACGATATAATCAACTAAAATAACCGCAAAAATAAGAATATCGCCCATTATATATGTCGCCATGCCTGGAAAAGTAATTATGATTGTAACCAAATATAATAATACATATCGAAAATCATCATTCAAATAATATAACAACATCGCTAATAATGGAATAAAGAAATTCAAAGTCGCGTGGTCAAATTCCAAAAATGGTATTGTAAAATTTGCTTTCCAAAGAATAACTATTAAAACTAATAAAATCAAAAAGAATTTACTGTATTTTTTTAATGATGAAAACGATATTTTTTTCCACTCCGCAATAATATCAAAAGCGCATGGGATTAAACAAACCCAATATCCCTGTCTGAAAATATATTTTTTGTCAATGGAAACCCCATCCAGTTCTAATATTCTTTGTACATCAAGAAAGGACAAGAGCACGTATATCATTACCCAAAAAAAGAATATAATCGCAACTTTTGAAATTTTTTCATTTAAAAAATTTATTTTTCTATTATATAAATTTATGAAAAAATGCAATAAAGAAAAAAAGACAAATATATAAAATGGATTAAGTCCCAATCCAATATCTAATTGCAAAAAGGAATCTCCAAATATAAATGAAAACAAGAAAAATACTATATAGATTTTACCCGCAAATCCAACTCTATGATATGAAAACGTTTTGTTTGAAGCCATCATGATTTATTTACCGGATCCATTTAAAATGATATCATATATTTTTTTTAAATTTCTATAATTACTTAATGGAGAAAAATCTTCTTTTATGTTAAAATTCAATTTTATATTCTCATTCTTATTCTGATATTTTTCCAAATTGTTTAAGAGGACTTGACATTTGCAATTTGTATTATATTTCCATCCCGTAACACCATCGATGATAAGATCGCCGACATTTCCCATATCCGGACCGATCACGGGAGTTCCAACAGAATACGCCTCTACGATCGTCATTGGAAATCCTTCATACCACTGCGTGGGAAAAATCAGTGCCAATGATTGCGCCATGATACGTTTCACTGTCTGATTGTCGACCTGACCGAGCATCTGAATGTTCTTCATCCCATGCTCGGCGATGAAATTCTTGCACCATTCTTCCAGAGGTCCGGATCCGCATACGACCAATTCAGGGGCATCTTCCCCGAGTTCTTGCCAAGCCTGAAAGAGTTTATCGATCCCTTTTAATGTTTCAAGTCTTCCGACGAACACAAACTGCCTTTTGCGTTTTTCATACGGAACGATGGCAATTTCCTCGTCGCGAAATGTAAAATTCGGTTTTACAAATACCCTCTCTGCAGGGATGTCGGAGTGTCCGACGAGCATCTTTTTGTTGAACTCCGTCAGGCAGATATAATTGATCTTCCGGTAGATCCCGCGCATGCGGTGGTATTTCAAAATCGCAACGCTCATCAGCGTCTGCATACGGCTGCCGCGATAGCATTTATGACGAACTGCGCAACGGAGTCCCTTCTGCAGGCAGTCCTCGCAGATATGTCCGTCGCGATACAGTGTCGCAGCCGGACAGATCAACCGAAAATTATGCACCGTCTGCACAACAGGGACGCCGCACTTGCGAGCGGCATAGTAGACAGACGGACTGATCAGGGTAAGCGTATTGTGGACATGTACAATGTCGATACGTTCCTCACGGATGATCCTGATCACATCACGATACGTCTTGCGGTTAAAGATCGCCCGAAACGGCAGCAATATCTTTTGAAAAAAAGACATATGATCCAGCTCGTTGTTATGGCGAGTATAAAGGATGACTTCATGGCCGTTTTCTTCCAATAATTTTTTTTCATTGACGACGACGGTATCTTCTCCGCCCGGGATCTTATAGTAATTGTGCACAAGCAGAATCTTCGGCTTCTTTTCCATCATTTTTTCCTGATCACCGCATTCCAGATAAATTTCGGATTGGAATAAAAGTAGCGCTTGAACAATCTCTTCGGCTCCTGCAAGAACCGATACAGCCACTCCAGATTGCACTTTTGCATCCATTTGGGAGCGCGCTTGATCTTATCGGCAAAGTAATCAAACCCTGCGCCGACGCCCACCATAAAACCGTTTATCTTCCACTGGTGTTCCGCCATCCATCGCTCCTGTTTTGGAGCTCCCAAGCCGACCCATACAAAGTCTGCGTCGGCTTCCGAGATCATTTGAATGACCGCCGCATCCTCTTCCTCCGTTAAAGTACGATAGGGCGGGCTGTACATCCCTGCGATCGTGATCCCGGGATAGTTCGTTTCCAATTTTTCTTTGAGCAGATCGAGCGTCTCTTGCGTGGAGCCATAGAAGAAATGCCGATATCCGTTCTCGGCAGAAATCTTAAAGATTTCCCCCATATAGTCGGGTCCGGTCGTGCGCCGCATATTTGAAAAGCCGCGCTTCCTGCCAACGGAACTAAGCGGACCACCGTCCGGGATCGCCATGATCCCACCATTTTGCACGGCACAATACGTCTCATCGTCATAGCTCATAACCGTAGTGTGTACATTGGATACACACATATAATCTCCCGAGAGCTCTTTTATATGCTCTTTGGTGAACGCGACAAGCCATTGCATATCGATCGCCGCGATATTCACTCCCATGATCGTACAAACGGGGATTATAGACTTGTCAACCAAGCGATCGTGCCGTGTCGGCTCTTCCATTGCGTTATCTCTCCGCCCGCACAGGGTTATTCAAGAAGTCTTCATAAGCCAGACGAATCCCGTCTTTCAGCTCCGTTTTGTAAGTCCATCCCATCTTCGCCGCCTTAGAAACGTCGAGCAATTTTCTTGGCGTACCGTTCGGTTTTGAAGGGTCCCATTTTATTTCACCATGATACCCTACCACTTCCGCAACCAGTTCCGTGAGCGCCTTGATCGTGATCTCTTTCCCCGTCCCCGCATTCACGGTCTCGTTGCCGCTGTAATTGTTCATAAGAAACACGCAGAGATTCGCAAGATCGTCCACGTACAAAAATTCTCGGAGCGGACTCCCGTCTCCCCAACAAGTAACAAAGGGTAGCCCCTGCACCTTTGCCTCATGAAAACGGCGGATCAGCGCAGGAAGCACATGACTGTGCGTGGGATGATAGTTATCGTTCGGGCCATAGAGATTGGTGGGCATTACTGAAATATAATCCGCACCGTATTGTCTGTTCAAATATTCACAATATTTCAAACCGGAAATTTTTGCAAGCGCATATGCTTCGTTTGTTTTTTCCAACTCCGATGTGAGCAGATAATTCTCCTGCATCGGCTGCGGGGCCATACGAGGATAGATACAAGAAGACCCTAAGAACTCTAATTTTTTACAGCCGTTTTGCCATGCTGAATGAATGACATTCATCTCCAACATCATGTTATCATACATAAAATCAGCAAG
>CALVLO010000153.1 GCA_944338265.1 uncultured Clostridia bacterium | reverse complement strand
TGGAAGGGAACCTGGGAGAAAGAGGGCGGCGGCGTTGTAATCGATCAGGCAATCCATTCTATCGACCTTGTAAATTGGATCGTGAACAGCGAAGTGGAAAGTATCTCCTGCGGCATGGCGAACAGAGGGCATGAGATCATCAAGGTAGAGGATAGCGCGGAAGGGCTGATTACCTATAAGAACGGTGTGCGTTATGGATTCTATTGCATGAACAACTACGGCGCGGACGAACCGATTTGTATTAAATTGCTCTGCGAGAAAGGCAAGGCGGAGTTTAACTACGACGACGCATATATTCGCTACAACGACGGCACGACGGAGGAGGCACATCAAGACGAAAATCCCGTCAATTACGAAGGAGGAAAAGATTATTGGGGATTTTGGCATATTCGCCAGATTGAGCAATTTTACAAGGCATGTTTAGGGGAAGAGCCGCTTGAAATCAGCGGGGAAGAAGCGCTCAAAACACAAAAAATCATCTGCGAAATTTATCGGCAAGGGGAAATGAGACCGTGAAGATCGGCGTGATAACGGATTGCTTTAAGCAATCGCACGAATACGGAATAAAACAAGCGGCAAAGCTCGGTTTGGACGGTGTGCAGATTTATGCGACGACGGGGGAGTTTTCCTCCGAAACGCTCACGGCGGAGATGAAAGCGAAATATAAAAATTTGCTCAACGAGAAAGGTTTGGTTGTTTCTGCTTTGTGCGGGGATATGGGCGGATTCGGATTCGAAATCGAGAAAGACAACGCCGAGAGAATAGAAAAGACGAAAAGGATAGTCGACCTTGCCGAGCAGTTCGGCACGAAAGTCGTTACGACGCATATAGGCGTTATCCCCGCGAACAAGTCCGAGCCGCGATACGGGGTTATGCTGAAAGCGTTGACGGAGTGCGGGCTGTATGCAAAGCAAAAGGGCGTAACGCTCGCAATCGAAACGGGACCCGAAAAAGCCGCGACGCTGCTTGCTTTTCTGAAAGACACGCGCGGCGGCGTGGGAGTGAATCTCGACCCCGCGAACTTCGTAATGGTTACGGGGCAAGACCCTATAAAAGCCGTGCATATCTTAAAAGATTATATAGTCCATACTCACGCGAAAGACGGAATAATGCTGAAAAAAAACGACCCGACGAAAGTTTATCACGCGTTTGCCGTCGGCGGAGTCGAAGAGTTGAACGCTTGCGACGGATTCAAGGAAGTTCCGCTCGGGCAGGGAAAAGTCGATTGGAAAAGCTACGTTGCCGCATTGCGCGACATAGGCTACGACGGATTTTTGACGATAGAGCGCGAAACGGGCGATAATCCGCAACGAGACATTGAAATTGCGGCGCATTACTTAAAGACGCTTATTTGACGAAAGAAAGGGAGTAAACATGAGAGAATTTTTCAAGAAATTATTTACGGATCGCGACGACATGCCCAAGTCGCTCAGGCGCGGAAAATATGTTTTCTGCTACACGATGCTTATTCCGACGATAGTGTCTTTCGCGGTGTTCTACGTATGGGTGAATTTCAACTCGATACTGATGGCATTTCAGGTGAACACGGGCGGCAGAAACTACATATATTCGCTGGACAGTTTCCGTCAGATAATCGAATTTCTGGGCAGACCCGACCACGATTTGCGAATAGGGCTTAACAACACGCTGATTTATTTTGCGGTGGGTGTTTGCATAAACCTTCCGCTCACGTATCTGTTTTCGTACTTTCTTTTCAAAAAAGTAACGGGATACAAATTTTTCAGAGTCATATTCATGTTGCCGTCGATGATTTCGGGCATAGTGTACGTAACGGTGTACATCAACGTTCTGGGATTCGACGGACCCGTGTACACGCTCGTAAAAAAGCTTTTCGGCTACGAAATACCGTCGCTGCTTGCAAACAACGCAACGGCGACGCCGACGATAATAATGTATACTTTGTGGACGGGCTTCGGCACGAGCGTCATACTTTTTCAGAGCGCCATGAACAGACTCCCGCGCGAAGTCATCGAGTGCGGACAGCTCGACGGCATAAGCTGGGTGAGAGAGCTGTTTCAAATAGTGACGCCGATGATATGGCCGACCGTCTACACGATGCTCGTGTTGCAGGTTACGGGCATATTCGCGGGCGGCGGACCTATACTGCTGTTCGGAACGAACGGCGGAAACAGAACGATGACGCTTTCGTTCTATATATTCCGCGCCGTGTACGAGGGAGCGGGAACGGAATTCCCCGCGGCTGTCGGCGTATTCTTCACGCTGTTCAGCTTCCCGATAGTTTTGATAGTAAGATACGTTCTCGGCAAAGTCGACCCCGGCGTCGAATATTAAAGGAGGAAAAGAAAAATGCTGAAAGTACGCGAATCCAATTTCCGCAAATTTTACAACAAAATTTTCCGTCGCGAAAAAGACATAACGCGCCCCAAGGTCATGAACGTAGTCGTGTTCGTCATATTCGCGCTGTACTGCTTCACGCTTTTGTACCCGCTGTTCTGGGCTTTTCTGGCTGCACTCAAAACGAACAACGAATATATGCTCGTGAACAAAAACGGCTTTCCGCTCGCGCCGACTTTTTCCAACTTTGTAACGGCGTACAAGAGCATGAGCGTTACGGGAACGTCGATGTTCGCGATGATTTTCAACTCGATATGGTATTCCGCCGTCGGAGCTTTTCTGAACGTTTTCGTCTGCGCGGTCACGGCGTACGTGCTTGCGCGCTATAAGTTTATAGGTCACGACTTTTTGTACGGACTCGCCATTTTGGTCATGGTGCTGCCCATAATAGGTTCGCTTCCGTCGCAGTACAAAATTTACAATCTTTTGGGCATTTCGGGGTCGCCGCTGATGCTCGTAACCTGTATAGGCGGATTCGGGTTCAACTTTATAGTTCTGCACGCATCGTTCAAGAGCATTGCGCGGGACTACATGGAAGCGGCGTTCGTCGAGGGCGCGGGGCATTTCGGCGTATTTTTCCGCGTTATGTTGCCGCAGGCCGTCGGAACAATGGGCGCGCTGTTTATAGTCATGTTCATAGACCGCTGGAACGATTACACGACGCCGCTGTTGTTCCTCAAAGGCATGCCTACTCTTTCCACGGGACTGTTCATATACAAGACGATAATGAACAGGCGCATGGAAATGCCCGTATACTTTGCGGGAATATTCATCTGCTGCATTCCCACCGTTATACTGTACGCGTTTTTCCAGAACCAGGTTATGAACGTATCGTTCGGAGGAGGTATAAAAGGTTGAAAAACAAATCGTTTTACTTGGGCGGCTGGGGTTCTCCGCACTGCGAGCCGAAAGATTACGAACTCGCTCGCGACGCGGGAATAGACCATTTTCTCGTTACGGAAGAATATTCCGAGTCGGGAGAGCTGAAAGGCAAAAAAGAAATAGACTATGCCGCGCGCGTAGGAATAAAGAGCGTGCTGCACATAGGCAACGACTATCTAAGCAGTACGAAAACGGGGCTTAAAAAGCGCGACACGGACTACGGCGCGATTGCCGCGGACAGAATATGCTATTCCGACGAGCCGATATACGCGAATTTTCCCGTGCTTAAAGCGTGGGCGAAAGAACACGACGAAAAATACGGCGATACGCGGACGTACTACGTAAATCTGTTGCTCGTCGACATGCACCCCGAGGAAATGGGCGACACGCCCGAAACGCAGACGTTCGACAATTACATCGGCAAATTCTGTTCGGAAGTTTTGAGCGAAATAAAAAAGGGCGAAAGAATTCTCTCGTGCGACTGCTATCCGCTTATCATAAGGGACGGAAAGACGGTCGTGCGCAAAAAATGGCTGTACAACCTTGAAACGATGATGTATAACGCCGTTTCCTGCGGCGCGAAACACGAAGAATATGTTCAGGTCGTCGAATATAACGATCTGCCGCGCTCGACCGAAGAGTCGATACGCTATCAGGCGTACGTTCTCTTGAATTTCGGCACGAGCGGACTTACTTATTTTACGTACAGCTCGCCCGTCGCGGATTTCAAAAACAGTTGCGTAAATTTGGACGAGTCGTGTTCGCTGAACGACCAATACTACTACGTAAAAAACGTAAACAAAGAGCTTCGCGCATTTGAAAACGAGTATCTTAATTGTTCCGTGGACGGGGTAATGCCGGTCTACGGCACGGAATACAGCTTAAATAAAGATTCCGCGATTGAGGAAATGAAAAAGCCGCTCTCCGAGCTTTACGGGGTAAAGTCCATTTCGGCGACCGAGGACACGCTTATAAGCGAAATGACGCATGGCAGCGGCAAAAAAGCTTATGTTATAACGAATTTTTCGAATCCGTACGACGGAAAAACCGATACGGTCGATATAAAATTCGACGGAAAAGAGCGGCTTGCCGTATGGCAAAGGGGCGTAAGAAAAGAGTACGAAGCAAAGGACGGAAGTTTTTCGCTCGTTCTCGGCGCGGGCGACGGCGTGTTTGTTATGATTTTGTAATATATTTTCAATAAAAACAAAAAATATCGGGAGGTAGACAAAGATGAGAAAGAAAGGTTTGCGTTGCGTAATCGCCGTAATGGTTGCGGTTGTCGTCGGGATCTGTTCGGCGGGTTGCGCGGGAAAAGAAAAGACTTTTCCGACGTACGGCACGGACAAATCGTTTTACATAGCGGGTTGGGGTTCGCCGTATGCGGCGGAAGAGGACTATCGCTTGGCGAAAGAAGCGGGAATAAATCATTTTCTCGTTGTCGAAGCGTATTCGCCGTCGGGGACTTTTATTCCGACCGATTCGCTTGAATTGAATAAGGGCGCGGGCATAACGACGGTCATGCACACGAACAACGATTACGGCAAAGCCGTAGACGGAAAGCTTTCGCTTCATGACACGGATTACAAAGATTTTTCGGAATATATCGACAGAATCTGCTACTGCGACGAGCCGGTTTATTCGAATTTCTCCACGCTCAAAGAGTGGGCGAAAGCGCACGACGAAAAATACGGCGACGAGTTTACGTTTTACGTAAATCTTATGGGCAGTTACATGAGAACCGAAGAAATGGGCGACACAGCCGAAACGCAGAATTACGATCACTTTGTGGACGAATTCTGCTCGCAAGTGCTTAGTGAAATAAAAACGGGCAAGCGCGTGCTTTCCTGCGATATGTACCCGTTCTCGCGCAGAAACGGCAGGGTTTCCATTCTTACGGGCTGGCTTTACACGCTCGAAAAGCTGATGTACAGCGCGAAAGAGAACGGAGCCGTTCACGAAGAATTCATTCAGGTCACGGAACACCTTACGAACCCCAAAGCGACCGAGGAGTCGATCCGTTATCAGGCTTACGTGCTTCTTAACTTCGAAGTAAGCGGACTTACGTACTTTACGTATTCTTCGCCGTTCGAAGATTACAAGAACAGTTGCGTAAATCTTAATAAGTCGCAGTCGCTGAACGACGAATACTACTACGTAAAGACGGTCAATTCGGAGCTTCGCGCATTCGAAAACATATATCTTAATTATTCCGTAGACGGAGTTATGCCCGTATACGGCACCGAAAACGACTACGACGTCGACGAGAACGGCGAGGTTATCGGCAATCCGCTTATGAGAATGATGAGAAGATCGCTCAAAAGCGTAGACAAAGTAAAATCGATAACGGCGACGGAAGACACGCTTGTAAGCGACATGACCGACAAAGACGGCAACAAAGCGTATCTTATAACGAATTTCTCGAATCCGTACGACGGCAACAGCGACGTTGTGGACATAACGTTCGACAAAAAGGCAAAGTATACGAGACTCGCGGTTTTCCGCAAAGGAGAACGCAAAGTTTACGAAGTAAAAGACAATAAATTTACTCTCGAACTCGAATCGGGAGAGGGCGTGTTCGTAATGCCCGCGTAAATAAAAAATAAAGGAGAAAAAACGAAATGAAAAAAATCGCATGTATCGTAATGTCGCTTTGCATGGCTCTCGGCGTGGGTTGCCTTACGGGTTGCAACAACGAAGGCGGCGGCAAAGGCGGCCGCCGCGGCGGCAGACTTACGCTCGAAATCTACGAAGCGGGCTTCGGCACGGCATGGCTCGACGAAATCGCGAACAACTATAAGGCGTCGACGGGCATAAACGTCAAAGTAAACAAGTCGTATCTCGAAACGGAAATAAACACGAAACTCATAAACGACCAGTCCGACGCGGACATAGTGTTTATGGTCGGAAGCGCGTACGAAGCGCAGGACAGAGGTATGCTTACGGATTT
>CALVLO010000152.1 GCA_944338265.1 uncultured Clostridia bacterium | reverse complement strand
CTTTTCTTTTTTCCTTCTCTTCTTCCATTCCCACTCGCCCCGCACCCTTCTCCCCACATTCCCCTTTTTTCCTCCCCGCCACTTTTCTTTTTTCACTTCTCCTCCCCCGTCTCTCTCCGTCCTCTTCCTCCTTTCCCCCTTTCTCTACTCTTCACTTTTTCCCTTTTCTCCGCCTTCTCTTCTCCCCACCACACCCATCCTTATTCCCACGATCTTCCCATCCTTCCCCGCATTCTCTCCTCCGCACTTTTCTTTTTGTTATCCCTATCACTACTCTTTCTCTTCCACTGCCCCATTTTTTCCTTCTAATCTCCCACTTCCCCCTTCTCTTTCTTCCCCGCTTCTCCTCCTCCCCGCCACCTTATTTCTTTTCCGCCACTTCCCCATCTCCCCATTCTCGCACTCCTTTCTTTTTCCTTCCTCCATGCCGCCTTGTTTCTTCTCCGTCCTTTTCCCATTCCAGCCACCCTCCTTTCTCCCCACCGTTCACGCCTCTCCTTATTTCCGTGATTTTCCCCATCTTTCCCAACTTTCTCCCTCCTTTTTCTCTTCCTCCACGCCATCTATTCCTTTTCCGACCCTTTCCCAATTTTCCCTATCCCAGCACCTCTCGCCATCCTCTTTTTCCACACCTCCCATATCCCTCCTTAATCCCTCTGCTCTTCCCCTCTTTCCCCTCCTTTTCCCTCTTCACCCCGCAGCCTTATTTCTTTTCCGTCCTCTTCCCATTTTCCCTTCCCCGCACCTCTCTCCTTCCTCTTTCTCCACACCTCCCATATCCCTCCTTAATCCCTCTAATTTTCCCCACCCCCCTTTTTTTCTTCCCCTTCCCCTCTTCTTTTTCTTCCTCATTCCCGCCTCTCTCCACCCACCCCATATTCTCCTCTCCACCCCCTTTTTCCTTCCTCCCCGCCCTCCCTCTTTTTTCCTATTCCTCTTCCATTCCCCCTTCCCTATACCCCTCTCCCTCTCTTTTTCCCTTCCCTTTCTTCCCCTCCCTCCTTTCCCCTTCCCGCCTCTCTCCACCCCTCTTTTTTTCCTATTCCTCTTCCATTCCCCCTTCCCTATACCCCTCTCCCTCTCTTTTTCCTTCCTTCCCCCCCTTCCCGCCATCCCTACAAATCACCTTACATCAATACACGCCCGCCGCAAAAACGCCGCCCCGCCGATTTTTTACGAAAATTTTTCCCAGAGATATTGACAACCCCCGCTTTTCGTACTATAATAAAGAAAATTATGTGAGAAACGGGGGAAAATTTATGTTGGCTTTGGGCATCGTGACGCTGTTTTTAACGGCGTTCACCATCATCTACTATGCGTATCTCTCCAACCGCTCCGAGCGCGACGTCTCGTTCTTTCTGAGCGTGAGCATGCTCTCCATGCTGCTCAACCTCTGCACGAACGCAGGCGGCGGGAGCTGGCTCTCCGTGGTGTATCTGGTCATCGCGGTCGCCTTCCTCGGCGTCGGCTTCGCCGTCGACCTGCGCGAGACGCTCACCTTCTACACCTCTATCGGACCTTGGTTTAAGGAGACTTTCACCAACACCGAACGCATCGGCTGGCAAATCCTCTCGATGGCGGTCTGCCCCGCGGGCATCGCGCTCTATTTTGCGTGGTACAAGCAAAAGCCCGCCCTCGCAAAGGTGTGCGGCAGATGCGGTCTCTTCGGCGTGCTGCTCCTCGGTCTGCTGCTGTGGATGATCCTCGGCATCGTGCTCTGAAAATCAAATCAAACGAGGCGCCCGCCTGCACGCGGACGCCTTTTTTTACGCCAAACAAGAGAAGCCCCCGCCACAACGGCGGGGACCTCTCTTTCTTCCCTCCCCCATATAGCTCAGCAAAAATGCTTCGCCTGTGCGGAGAAAATACCCCCGCATATGGTGTAACCTATTGTACAAGAGCCCGCGCGGTTTGTCAAGGGTTTGCGGAAAAGTTTTTTACAATTTGTGAAGGATCCTCCGCCGCGCGCGCAAAGCATTCCATTACAACCCTCAAACACAAGATGCGGCAAACCCCCTGCCCGATGCCGCAAGAAGTGTTTTGCAGGGGGCATGTCCGAGGCTTCCCTCACCTAGCACCGCAGCCCTTCCCCCCTTCCGTCCGCATGGTCGGCAGTTTTTCGGGCACCCATGTCTGCGATGGCGTACAACGCGGCACAAAAACAGGCGGAACCGCCCGCAAAGCCGCTCCTCATCCCGTCTATTTTTTTGTGTGCGCCGCCTTCCACGCCTTGATCTCCTCGAGCCGCGCCTTAAAGCGCCCCTCCTTCCCCTCCTCCGTGGGGCGGTAATACTCCCTGCCGCGCAGGCTGTCTGGCAGGCACTGCATCGCCGTCAGCTTCTCCGCCGCATCGTGCGCGTATTCGTAGCCCTTGCCGTATTCGAGCTCCTTCATGAGCCGCGTCGGCGCATTGCGGATGACGAGGGGCACGGGCTCGGAGAGCATGGTGAGCGCATCGCGCTTGGCTGCCTCGTATGCCGTATAGAGGGCGTTGGACTTGGGCGCAAGCGAGAGATAGACGACGGCTTCCGTCAGATGCACGGAGCACTCGGGCATGCCGATGAGACGGCACGCCTCAAAGGCGGCAATGCACACCGAGAGCGCGTTGGGGTCGGCGAGCCCCACATCTTCGGAGGCAAACCGCGTCACGCGGCGGGCGATGTACACGGGATCCTCCCCCGCCTCCAACATGCGCGCGAGCCAATAGACGGCGGCGTCGGGGTCGGAATTGCGCATGCTCTTGTGCAGCGCGGAGATGAGGTTATAGTGCTCCTCGCCGTTCTTATCGTAGAGAAGGGATTTTTTGGAGGTGCACTCCTCCACGATCTCGCGCGTGACGCGCACCCTGCCCCCGTCGTCCGTCTCGCCGTTCAGAACCGCCATCTCGAGCGTGGTGAGCGCGCTGCGCGCGTCGCCGTTTGCAAAATTTGCGATGAGGGCGAGCGTCTCCTCGGCGATCTCCACCTGCATCCCGCCGAAGCCGCGCGCATCGGTGAGCGCGCGGTGCAGCAGCGCCGCGATCTCCTCCGCGGAGAGCGGCTTCAAGACGAACACCTTGCAGCGCGAGAGCAGCGCCCCGTTCACCTCAAAGGAGGGGTTTTCCGTCGTCGCACCGATGAGGATGATGCTCCCCCTCTCCACATAGGGCAGAAAGGCATCCTGCTGCGCCTTGTTAAAACGATGGATCTCATCGACGAAGAGAATGGTCTTTTCGCCGAAGCGGCGGGCGTTTTCCGCCTGCTCCATCACTCCCTTGATCTCCTTGATGCCGCTCGTCACGGCAGAAAAATCGATAAAGCGCGCCTTTGTTTTATGGGCGATGATGCGGGCGAGCGTCGTCTTCCCCACCCCGGGCGGACCCCAAAAGATCATGGATCCGACGCTGTCCGTCTCGATGATGCGCGAGAGCACCTTGTTCTTGCCCAAAAGATGCGTCTGCCCCGCAAACTCCGTCAGATCGCGCGGACGCAGCCGCGCCGCGAGCGGCTCGGGCGCGCCCTGTTCAAACAATGTCGGCTGATAGTTCATCGCATGCCTCCCCCACGCCGCGGCGCCCCGTGCGGCAAGGGCGCGCCGATAAAATTTCCGCGGACGGCAGCGCCGCCCGCGGAAAAGCGTTCGTAAGCGTTATTCGCCGTCCGCCCCGTCGAGCATGGCGGCTTCGTCGGCGTCCTCAAAGTCCTCGTACTGCGCGCAGAACTCGGCGAACACCTCGTCGAGCTCGTGCTCGTCCTCGATCTGCACAAGGCGCTCGTCCTCCTCCTCGCCCTCGAGGCGGAAGATGGCGACCTCTTCGCCCTCTTCGTCCTCCTCCGCCTCCTCGGCAGCCTCCTTGATCTCCGTAAGCGCACAGTACCACTTATCCTTGTACGCAAAGGTCATCAGATGCTCAAAGCGGAAGGTGTTGCCGTCGTCATCGACGAGTTCGACGATGTTCTCTTCCTCGTTGTAATCGTTGCGTTCCTCTTTCATGTCTGTTCTCCTTATTTTTTATTTTTGGCGAGATAGCTCTCTAAGATATACGCCGCGGCGATGGAGTCGATCTGCTTTTTGCGCTTGTCCCGCTTGGCAGAAACGCCCATCTGCGTCAGATCGCCCCGTGCGGCGCGCGTGGTGTAGCGCTCATCCTCCCATTCGATGCACAGCCCCTCTCCGCGGAGCGCCTCGGCAAAGCGGCGCGTCTTGGTGCTCTGCACGCTCTCGGTGCCGTCCTCGTTGAGCGGCAGCCCGAGGACGACGGTCTCCACCCCGCGCTCCCGCACAAGCGCGGCGAGGGCGCGCACGTCCCGTGCAAGATCTCCCGTGCGGAAATAGGTATCGGACGGGACGGCATAATCGCCGAAGGGATCGCTGAATGCGACGCCCACGCGCCTGTCGCCCACGTCAAAGGCGGCGATCTGTCTGATCATAGCCCGATTATACCATATCCGCGCAAGAAAGTAAAGATTTTCCCGCAAAAATTTCCCCCGTCCACTGACTTGCATCCGCCGCACCCTTCGCCTCTCCTCGCCTCACCACCGTCTCATCCACGCCCCGCAATTCCATTCATCCCGTACCCGTTATCTCATCCATGCGCCCCACACTCCCGTCGCGTATCCTCCGTACTGCCCCGCCGTCTCAACTATGCCGCGCACACCCCCCGCACCTCTCCATCTTCCCATCCACGCCACCGAAATCCCCGCGCCACGCTCCTATTCCATCCATCTCTTCCACGCCCATCAACACCCACCGCATTCTCCGTACTGCCCCCGCCATCTCATCCATGCCACCCCAACGCCCGCCAAAATCCCCCGTCCCGACGAAAAACCTTACACTATCCGCCCCACGCTCACCACTTCATCCACCCAGCCCCACCAATGATTTTTTATTTTTCACCCTACTCACCCCGATACTACTACCCCTGCGCCCACCATCTCGCCCACGCCCCCGCCATCTCATCCATGCGCCACACACTCCCGCCGTCTTCTTCATGCTGTCCTCGCCGACCCATCCCGTACCCGTTATCCCCTCCACGCCACCCGCTTGTACAGGCAAAACATATCCGCCCAACATAACCGACGGTTTTCTATTTCAACTCATTCACCCCAAGCCTACCACCCCCCAACCCCTTCTCCGCGCCACCCCAACGCCCGCGCTCACTATTTATCCACCCAACACAACCGACAACTTTTTATTTCCAACCTATCCACCCCGATACCTCCCCCGCGCCCCTTCTCTCCTCCTCGCCTCCCAAATCCCCTACTCAGGCAAAAATCACTACCACCCCACACCAGCAATGATTTTTATTTCCAACCTATCCACCCCAACGCCTACACGCACTACTTTATCTACCCAACCCCACCAATGATTTTTTCAACCTATTCTCTCCAATTTCACCCTCGCCTCCCTCATCTCCTCCACGCCCCCGCAGGCAAAACATATCCACCCAACCCCACCAATGATTTCTTATTTCCAACCTACTCACCCCGATACCCCCGCACCCCCTTCTCTCCTCCTCGCTCCCCCCCCAATCCCCCTACACAGACAAAAACAACACCACCCCAACCCGACCCCACACCGCGCATATAACAACCAAAAAGCCATTGCCCCCATCAACGAACATTTTCTGCACCCCACTCTCTTCCCCTTTGCCTTCCTCCCACTTCCATGATCATTTTTGCCTCTCTCCCCCTGCAATTTCTTTATTTCTTCCATAAGCCATGCACCCCAAAAGTCAGATAAACTTTTGGGGTGCACTTCCTTTCTTACACAACAAAGGCGGCGCAAAAGCGCCGCCCCCGTTCATGCCTTGGGCTTTTTCGTCTTGCCGCTCTCCTCTTCGGATGCGGCGAGGCGTTCATCCATCATCTCGTCCATCTTCTCCAAGATCTCCGCTTGGCTCTTCTTCACAAGCGCACGCGCCTTGTAGCTGTTCGCCACGATGAGCGCGCCGCCCACCATGCCGAGGACGATGCCGAGACAAAACATTTTTTCCATACTTCCTCCATGCGCGCACTGCGCGCCAAGAGCAGTTTGTGAAAAAATACGCAAGTTATTCCTTCCGATCCGCCGCGGCACGCAGGCGCTCGAGCTCGGCGCGCAGACGGGCGTTCTCCTCCTTGAGATCGCAGGCGATGCGCTCGTAGAGTGCGTCGATCTCCCGCTCGAGGCGGCGCTGCAAAAAGGTCTTCTCCACGGGCACGCCCGCCTCCTCCGCCACGCGGCGCACCCGCTCGGGCTGCTTTTTCACAAGATTGCGGTACTTGTTCTGCATGCGCAGCATCAGCTTTTCATCCCCCTCCGAGAGATTGCGGATGGCGCGCCGCACAGAGATGCCCTTACTCTTTTCCACAAGCACCTTTTTGAGCATCTCGTCCGCCTCCTCCTCGGTGAAGGGTCTGATCTCCCCCGCCTTCAGATCTTTGCCCGCCAGAATGCGCTGCACGCGCGCATCGCCGCGCTTTTTCAAAAAGGCGTAATAGTAGTTGCGCACGCTCCCCTTGGCGCGGTTGTGCTCCCGCCCGTATGTCTCAAAGAGATAGGAGAGCGTCTTGCCCGCATTCTTCCCCGCGTAGATATACTCGATGAGCCCCGTCGCCTCTTCTTCGGTATAGCCGTTGATCTTGTTCATCTCACACCTCATGCGCCGCGGCTGCCGCGCGGCGGGATTACGCCTCAATGATTGACATAATTTTGCCCGTTCATACATTGAATAATAACAATGAGGATCTTTTTTTGCGCCGACCTTGCGTGCGCCTTCTTTGTCAACGGAATGTATCTCGGGGCGGTGGACGGCTTCGAACGCTCCGTGGAGCTCGACCCCGCCGACGGCGTGTTCTGCGAACTCAAAGCCCCGGGCTATGCCCCCCTCCGCTTCCGATTGGACGAGGACTTCCTCTTTTCCCCGCCCGCGGGCGTGGAGCTCTACTTCTTCGGCGGCGCGGTGTGCGTGCACGCAACCGACTTTGTGCGTGCCGACCCGAGCCTGCACGTCATTTGGCAAAAGCGGCTCGACGGGGCGCTCCTCACCCTGTGCGTACAGGGCAGGGTGACGCTCAATCTCGAAAGCAAGCGCGGCTTTTTTCAGATCGCACTGCCTTTCTCCTTTGAAGAGAGCACCCCCTCCCGCGCGGGCGGGCTGATCTTGTTGGAGAGCAAGACGGCGTTTGCCCTCATCGGCGAAGACGGCGAAGTGCGCGTGCTATCGGAGGGCACCGTGACCGAACGCGGCGAGCGCGTCACGGCGGAAGTCCCCCTCGGCGACTGCACGGGCGCCAAAGCGCGGCGCACCTGGACGGACGGCAAACAGACCGCCTGCACCCTGCTCATGCCGCGCTCCCCCCTCCCCGCCCATCCAACCTCCACAGCACCACACCCCCAACCCAAAGCCCAACACGCCCAACCCGAGACGCAACACCCCCAACCCGCGGCGCCGCGCCCCCACGCCCCCGCCCCACACCCCCCCCCGGACGGCGCCGCACCCACCCCCACCCC
>CALVLO010000151.1 GCA_944338265.1 uncultured Clostridia bacterium | reverse complement strand
CTCAAAGCGGGCGTTCGCGATCTCGTGCTCATGCTCGCCCCCTTCGCGCCCCACTTCTGCGAAGAACTCTGGGAGGAAATCGGCGGCAAGGGCTTTGTGTTTGAACAGAAGTACCCCGTTGCCGATCCCAAGGCGCTCGTGCTCGACGAGAAGGAATACGCCGTTCAGGTGAACAGCAAGATCGTCTGCAAGGCGATGATTGCAAACGGTCTTGAAAACGGCGAAATCGAAAAACTCGTGCTTGCACTGCCCGAAGTGCAGGAAAAGACGGCGGGCAAGACGGTGAAGAAATGCATCGTCGTTCCCGGGCGGCTCGTCAATCTGATCGTCGCATAATCTTCAAGGAAATAAAAAACTCCCGCGCGCCGCGCGGGAGCTCTTCGTTGGCGAAAATGATCGGCAGACGATATGGGTCGAACCCAAAGCCGCCGATAACATTTGCGCCGCCGCGTTTCCGCGGCGGCGCACTGCTTTCCCTTTTGCCTTCTTTCCTCTTTGCGAGGGCTGTTACTTTGCTTTCTTTCCTCTTTGCGTGAGCGGTCACGAAGTGGCTGAGGGAGTTTCCCACACCACGGGAGTGACGCCGTCCGTATCGTAGTGCCAATAGTTGCCCCCATCCTGGGGCACGTCCGCCTCATTCGCCACATAATAGTACCGCGTGGCGTCTGTAAGCTTGGAATCGAAAGAAACGATCGTAATTTCTTCCCACTCTGCCGCCGTGCCCGTATAGTACACGCTCGTCAGCGCGCCGCAACCATCGAACGCCAGATAACCAACGACCTCCACACTGTTTGGAATAATCATTTCCGTCAAGCCGCTACACCCTCCAAATGCAGAATCGCCAATGGTCACTACACTATCCGGAATGGCAATCCTTGCCAATTCATCGCAACAGTAGAATGCCCTTACGCCAATGCTCACGACACCGTTGGGAATGGTGATCTCCGCAAGACCACACTGATTAAAAGCGTCATCCCCAATGCTTGTTACAGAGCCGTCCGTCGGTATTGTGCTATTTTGGCAACCTACAATCAATGTTTTACTCTCTGTCTCGATCAAACAATACCCGCTGCTGTGATAAACCGTGTTTCCGCTTTCTACTACTATGCTTTCAAGTCCGCTACAACCGACGAATGCTTGCTGCCCAATGCTCGCCACGCTTGCGGGAATTGTGATACTCGTCAACCCACTGCAACTAAAGAACGCATCACTGCCAATACTCGTTACGCTGTTGCCTATCGTCACATTTGTCAGCATACTGCAACCCACGAATGTCCCATCGCCAATACTCGTCACACCGTTTGGAATGGTAAAGCTCGTCAGTCTGCTGCAAGATGAGAACGCTGAATCGCCGATAATTGTCACGCTGCCCGGAATTGTGATGCTTGTCAGCCCGCGGCAAGCAGAGAATGCAAAATTGCCAATGTATCTCATTCCATCCGGAATGTCAACCTCTTCCAGACTTTCACAACCACTGAAAACATTATCACCAATTCCTATTGTATCGGCTTTTAAAGATATCTGTGTACTCGATCGATCACTATCGACAGCCCATCGATCGACATAACTGACGCCGTTCTCAACTTGAATAACGCCATTGCAATCATAAAACGCATTTTCTTCTACATGCGACACACTGTCAGAGATCGTAATACCCGTCAGCCCCTCACATCCCGAAAATGCATTTCTTCCGATGCTTGTTACGGAATAGTGGTTTTCACGGTAAACGATATTCTCAGGGATCGCAATCTCTCCGCCAAGCGCAGTCGATTGTGTTGTAACCGTTGCAACACCTTCTTTTATCGCATACCGAACACCTTCGCTCACGGTATAAATATAGCCGTCGTCCGCGATATCGTTATTCATGCAATTCCAAACAACCGGACAATCCTTGATCCATACGAAACCCAAACTGTTCCACCATGAACTCCAACCGATTGGCTCATTTTCCACAACACAATCGATCGTCAGCCCGCTGCATGCATAAAACGCTTCTGCGTCGATCGTTGTCACACTTTCGGGGATGGTGATCTCCGTCAGCCCGCTGCATGCATAAAACGCTTCTGCGCCGATCGTTGTCACACTTTCGGGGATGGTGATCTCCGTCAGCCCGCTACATCCGTAGAATGCCTGAGCGCCAATACCCGTAACCCCCTCGGGAATCGTGACCTTTTTCAAGCCACTGCAATCATAGAACATCATCTCCCCGATGTTGGAAACACTGCTTGGAATAGATACCTCCTGCAAACTGCTGCACATATAGAATACACCTGTTTCCATGCTGGTCACACTATCGGGAATTGCGATACTCCTCAACCCGCCGCATGCGATAAATGCCCCTTCGCCGAGGGTCGTCACGCCGGATGGGATGGTGACTTCTGTCAGCCGGTTGCACATATAGAATGCACCTGTACCGATGCTCGTCACACTTGAGGGGATCGAAACGTCCGTTATCTCACTACATTCTCTGAATGCAAAATCCCCGATCTTTGTAACGGGCAAGCCGTTGTATGTAGAAGGGATCACGATCTCCGTATCGGTGGCAGTGCCGATGCTGCTCACCGCATATTCGGTGTCGCCGTTGATCAATACATACTCCAGCCCCGCCGTACCCACCGGCTCGGTGCCGCCCTGCTCGGTGCCGCCCTGTTCCGTTCCACCCTGCTCAGTTCCGCCCCCCTGCTCGGTTCCGCCCTGTTCGGTTCCTCCTTGCTCAGGGTTTGTTGGCTCGTTTCCACACGCGGCGAAGCCGAAGGCGCATGCCGTGAGCATGGCAACGGAAAGAAGAGCTACCCAAAATTTGCGTTTCATATCCTACCTCCCTTCTTCATATCCTTCCAAAAAAGCGTGCCCCTGACGAGACACGCTGCAATCGGTATCTCTGAGATTGGCGTAAAATTTCCCACACAATGGAAAATAGAGATACGAAAATTGCCCTTCGTATCCATTGTGTGCTGATATGAAATTTTACGCCATCCATAGTATAGCACATATCTAAATAAAATGCAATATATATCGATAAATTTTACATAACAGACAGAGCCGCTGCAAATTGCAGCGGCTCGACCCTTTTTGATTATAGGAAGGTTGTGTCAGCTCACGACGCGCAGCACGGTATCCACATGCGCGATCTCTTCCAAAGCGTCGATCTTCGCAACTGCGCTGCGGACGGAGAGTTCCTTCGTCTCGTGCGTGATGAG
>CALVLO010000150.1 GCA_944338265.1 uncultured Clostridia bacterium | reverse complement strand
CGAGATGCGTGCGACGCGGGTATAGTCGATGATGCCGTCCTCGCGGTCGATGAGCGCCATCGAACCGATCTTGCCCACGAGTTCATAGTCAAACGTCATGTGTTTCTCCTTCTGATGCAAGAAATGCGCAAAAACAGCGAATATTGTGGATATGCGCAAAAGACTTATTTGGTTGGCGCCGCTGCTGCTTGCGGTGGCGCTGTGCTGTGGGTGCTCCGTTTCGGAGATGACGAGCCTCAAAGAGTTTTCCCGTTCCTATACGGGTGTGTACGAATGCCAAACGCTCACCTACGGCGGGCGGGATCTCCTCGGCGGATGCGAATACGTCCGTCTGACGCTCGGTTACGATGGGGAGGCGGAGCTCACATGGCGGCGAGGTGGCAGGGAAAACGCGCGTGCCCTACGCTACACGGCGGAGCCTGACGAGGGGCGCATCACCCTTTCGTGCGGGCGGCGTTCGCAGACCTTCCCGCTCGAAGAGGGGCGCATCGTCATGCGCTTTCCGGCGGCGGGGCGGCTGCTCTATGCGGAGTTCGCGCGGTAGTTACATGAGCACGATGCCGTGCTCGCGGCAGTAGGCTTCCGTCTTTTCATCCCAGACGGAGACCTGCACTTCGCCCACATGCACCTTGTTCAGCAAAAACATGCAAAGGCGCGATTGCCCGATGCCGCCGCCCATCGTGAGGGGCAGCTCGCCCGCGGCGAGCGCCTTATGGAAGGGGAAGGCGAGGCGGTCCAAACAGTTTTCTGCCTTGAGCTGGGCGATGAGGCTCTCTTCATCCACGCGGATGCCCATCGAGGAGAGCTCGAAGGCGCAGCCGAGGGGAGGGTAGTACAGGACGATATCGCCGTTGAGCGCCCAATCATCGTAGTCGGGCGCGCGCCCGTCGTGCTTTTGCCCCGAGCGGAGCCTGCCGCCGATCTGCATGATGAACACTGCGCCGTGCGCCTTCGCGCAGGCGCATTCCCGCTCCTTCGGCGTGAGGGAGGGGTAGGCATCTTCGAGTTCCTGCGTGGTGACGAAGGCGATCTCATCGGGGAAGTAATTATCGAGTTCGGGAAAGGCGGCGCATACCGCCTGCGCCGTCTCCTGCATGGCGGCGTAGATCTTGCGTACCGTCTTTTCGAGGAACTGCCGCGTGCGGTCTTCGCGGAGGATGACCGCCTCCCAATCCCACTGATCGACGTAGATGGAGTGCAGCGCGTCCATATCCTCGTCGCGGCGGATGGCGTTCATATCGCAGTACAGCCCGAAGCGGGGTCCGAAGCGGTATTTGGCGAGGGCGTAGCGCTTCCATTTGGCGAGCGAGTGCACGACCTCCGCCGTCCTGCCCGTGGCTTTCACGTCGAAGGCGACGGGGCGCTCCACGCCGTTGAGATCATCGTTGAGCCCGCTGCCCTGCTCCACAAAGAGGGGGGCGCTGATGCGCGTTAAATTGAGCGCTTCGGCAAGTTTTGCCTCGAAGAGGTCTTTCACCATTTTGATCGCCCGCTCGGTGCGGACAAGATCGAGTTTCGCCTGATACATACCCAAACTCCTGCGGCGCGGTGCGCGCTTTGGTTTATTGTATCATACCCTCCCGCAAAATGCAAGAAATACCGCCCCGCGGGGGCAAAATCCAACGCGGTTCCTTTATACGCAATGCAAATAGCGGGTATAATATCTGCTTATATTTGCATGTTGCGGCAAAAGAATAGAACATTCGTTTGCATTTCTCGGCGGGATATGGTATACTTAGGGCATGGAAGAAAGACAAGCCGTGCTCACGGACGATCAGAAGGAGGCGGCGGCGCTCATCGAGGCGTGGTACCGCCATCTGAATACGCAGATCTTCGTGCTGTGCGGCTATGCGGGCACGGGGAAGACCTTCCTCATCGACTATATCGTCAAAGAGCTCGGGCTCGTGGCGGGGGAGAGCGCGGCGTTCGTTGCGCCCACGGGGAAGGCTGCCTCCGTGCTCATCCGCGCGGGCGTGCCCGCCACCACTGTGCACAGCCTCATCTACACGCGCGAAGAGGACATCGAGGTGGATGAGAACGGCGAGATCGTCTCCGAGCAGTTTTTGCGCTTTGTCAAGCGGGAGAATATCGACCCCAAGATCAAACTCATCGTGCTCGATGAGACGAGCATGGTCTCCGACGACGTTTTGCGCGACCTGCTCTCCTTCGGCGTCAAGTGCCTGTGCTGCGGCGATCCCGCGCAGCTCCCGCCCGTGAGCGGCAGCAATACGCTGCTGCGCTCGCCCGTTGTGACCCTCCGCGAGATCGTGCGGCAGGAGCGGGAAAATCCCATTGTGCGGCTTGCCGAGCGCGTCCGTGCGGGGGAGCGCCCGCCCTACGGGGAGGAAGGCAGCGTTTGCGTTCTCCCGCGGCGCACGCTCGACGCCGCGCGGCGCCGCGAACTCTTTTGCGGGGCGGATCAGATCATCGTCGGCACCAACCGCACGCGGGCGCTCGTCAACCGCGATGTGCGCGCCTTTTACGGCATTTCTCCAGACCGCGTGCTGCCCGAGGAGGGGGAGAAGATCATCTGTACCCTCAACGATTGGAGCAAACCGCTCGACGAAAGGGGGGATTTCCACCTCGTGAACGGCATCATCGGCAGGTGCTACCGCGTGCGCGAGCAGCTCGACGGGCTTGGGCAGCTGGATTTTCAGCCCGATTTTCTTGAACGCCGCGTGGAAGATCTGCCCTTCGATACGGGAATTTTTGTGCGGGGGCAGTATTACCACGGCTACGGCAACCGCGCCTGCCTGCTTGCGAACGGGATGCTCGTGCACGAGGGCAACCGCGAGCTCTTGCGCCGCTTCAAGGTGCGGCGGGAGGATACCGTGTGCCGCTTTGAGTTTGCCTATGCCGTCACCTGCCACAAGGCGCAGGGTTCGGAGTATGGCTATGTCGTCGTCATTGATGAGTCTGCTTACTTTGAGGATGGGCGGGAGTGGCTGTATACTGCCGTGACGCGGGCAAAGGAGCGGTTGGTGATAATAAGATAAGATATTCACAGATTTTTCCCAAACTGACGGGAAAAATCTTCGTGATTTGAGGAAAACCGCGTGTTCGCTGACGCTCTGCACGCGGTTTTCCTCGATAGCGCGCAGATAGCAACATTTTAGCGCGCGCTATCTCACCTTTCCGCGTAAGCGCAAGTGTGCGCAAATGTGGGGCGCGGGCGGAGGCGCAGCCTCCTTGCGCGGGTGATTTGCAGCAGGGATATTTTCAGCAAAAGCCGCGTGAGCGGCAAATAGGGGCGCAAAAGGCATAACGCAGTGACGCCTTTTGCAACGTATTTTATAGCGCAGCATCCTAACAGCGCAGCCTCCTTGCGCGAGTGATTTGTAACAAAAGACAAAATGATCGATAGAATTCTAAAATTTTGCGAAGTAAAATTTTAGAAGGAGAAGGCGCAACGAAGCGTGCAGGCTGTTTGGGGGGCGGGAACCCCTCATCCACCGCAAGCGGTCCCCCTTCCCCCGAGGGGGAAGGCAGGGGTGGGGGATCCCCCCTTAATCCCCCCTTAAAACGCCTGCGGCGTGTTAAGGGGGGCGAACTGAGGTCAACTCCAACCGCCCCTGCGGGGCACCTCCCTCACGGAGGAAGGCAAGGGTGGGGGATTTCCTCTTAATCCCCCCTGTCGCTGACGCGACATCCCCCCTTAAAGCGGCGTTGCCGCGTTAAGGGGGGCACACTTATCTCAAACTCCCACCGTCTGCGCGGCGAAGCCGCGCAGACACCTCCCTCTAAGAGGGAGGCAAGGGGGAGGGGGATGGCGAAGGAGAATGACGATGCAATTTCCGTATAAAAAAATTCTTGTGCTCGGCAATGGCGGGGCGGGGAAATCGACGTTTGCCGCGGACATGGGTAGGCGGTTTT
Organism: uncultured Clostridia bacterium; assembly: GCA_944338265.1. Taxonomy (GTDB): domain Bacteria; phylum Bacillota; class Clostridia; order Christensenellales; family Borkfalkiaceae; genus Gallimonas. The sequence goes on along the minus strand of CALVLO010000150.1, from coordinate 2,650 downwards.
CGCTCCCTGTGGTGCATCTCGATAAGTTATGGTGGCTGCCGGGGTGGGTCAATCGCTCCAAGGAGGAGTTCGATCTGCTTCTCTCTGCCGAGCTCGCAAAGCCCGCGTGGGTGATGGACGGGAACTATCACCGCACCCTTTCGCAGCGGCTTGCGGCGGCGGATTGTGCCGTCTTTCTCGATATTCCCGCCGAAGTTTGTCTTGAGGGCGCCTATGCGCGCGCGAAGGAGTATGCGGGCAGGACGCGCCCAGATATGGGGGAGGGCTGTCCCGAGCGGGTGGACGCGGAGTTTGAGGCGTGGATCTTGCAGTATGAGCGGGAGGTGCGCCCTGCCGTGCTTGCCGCCCTCGGGGGGAGTGGGAAGCCGTATTTTGTATTTTCCTCCCGTGGGGCGGCGTATCGATGGCTGAAAAGTTTTTGAGAGCGGTCTCTGCCGTGCATGCTGCGATCGAGGGGCGGAAATCCCCCCTGCCGCCGCAGAAGCGGCGGCTTTCCCCCCTTAAAACAAGTGTTAAGGGGGCGAATTGAGGCTAACTCCCGCCGTCTGCGCGGCAAAGCCGCGCAGACACCTCCCTCTAAGAGGGAGGCAAGGGGTTTTGCGGTGCTTCCTTGTTTTGTTGTAAAGCAAGTGAGGAGGGAAATTGCCTCTGCTGCCGAGGGAGGCAAGGGGGAGGGGTGCTGCGGTTGTCTGTTTGTGTTGTCCTCGGGGGAGCGGGAAGCCGTATTTTGTATTTTCCTCCCGCGAGGCGGCGTATCGGTGGTTGAAAAGTTTTTGAGAGCGGTCTCTGCCGTGCATACTGCTATCGAGGGGAGCGGAGATCCCCCCTGTCCTTTGGACATCCCCCCTTAAAACTCCTGCGGAGTGTTAAGGGGGGCAACTCCCTCAGTCTCGCTATCGCTCGACAGCTCCCTCTCTGAGGGAGCCAAGGGATGGGGCGGGGCGCCCCTCATCCACCGCAAGCGGTCCCCCTTCCCCCGAGGGGGAAGGCAAGGGCGGGGGATTTCCTCTTAATCCCCCCTGTCCTTCGGACATCCCCCCTTAAAACAAGTGTTAAGGGGGGCACACTTATCTCAAACTCCCACCGTCTGCGCGGCGGAGCCGCGCAGACATCTCCCTCCAAGAGGGAGGCAAAGGATGGGGCGGGTTGTGACAAACTCCCACCGCCGTTGCCGCAACGCGGCAACGGCACCTCCCTCTCTGAGGGAGGCAAGGGGTTTTGCGGTGTTTCCTTGTTTTGTTGTAAAGCAAGTGAGGAGGGAAATTGCCTCTGCTGCCGAGGGATGCAAGGGGGAGGGACGCTTCGGTTGTCTGCTTCTGTTGCCCTCGGGGGAGCGGGAAGCCGTATTTCGTATTTTCCTCCCGCAGGGCGGCGTATCGATGGCTGAAAAGTTTTTGAGAGCGGCCTCTGCCGTGCATGCTGCTATCGAGGGGGGATCCCCCCTTAATCCCCCCTTAAAACGCCTGCGGCGTGTTAAGGGGGGCGGGTTGAGATCAACTCCCACCGCCGTTGCGGGGCTCGTCTTGGCGGCACCTTTGTATTTTCCTCCCGCGGGGTGTGGCGGAATGCGTTTCTCCCGTCCGATAATCGGATACTTTCCGCGCGGTGGAGGGGGCGGGGTTGGAATGCGGTTCTCCCGTCCGGTAACCGTATGGTTCCGCGGGGCGGCGGGGGCGGGGCTGGGCGGCTTTTCTCTCGTTTGATAATCGGATACTTTCCGTTGGGCGGCGGGGCGTGGGCGGACGGCTTTGAAAAAGGCTGATCGCCGCGCTGTTTTTTGTTGACTTTTGCACGGGCGGGCGATATAATTTTGAGAGAACAATATTTACATTAAGGAACTGACATGGCTTACAGAACGCACAACTGCAATCAACTGAGAAAGGAAGACGCGGGCAAAAAGGTCACCCTCTGCGGTTGGCTGGACAGCAAGCGCGACAAGGGCGGGCTGCTCTTTGCGGTGCTTCGCGATTACTACGGCACGACGCAGGTCGTCGCCACCGAGGAGCCCTGCCTGACGCAGCTCCGCGAGATCCCCACGGAGTCTACCGTTTTGGTGGAGGGCACCGTTGTGCTGCGTTCCTCCCCCAACGAAAAGCTCCCTACGGGGCTCATTGAGATCGTGCCCGAGCGGGTGGAGGTCTTGGGGCGCCGCACCACGCAGGCGCTTCCCTTCGAGGTCTCCCGTTCCACCGAGGCGGGGGAGGATGTGCGTCTGCGCTACCGCTTTCTTGACCTGCGCAATCCCGCCGTCAAGGAAAAGATCGTGCTGCGCGCGCAGATCGTGGCGGAGCTCCGCCGTCTGATGACGGAGCAGGGCTTTTTGGAGATCTCCACGCCCATCCTCACGAGTTCTTCGCCCGAGGGGGCGCGCGATTATATCGTGCCCAGCCGCCTGTATCCGGGCGAGTTTTACGCGCTCCCGCAGGCGCCGCAGCAGTACAAGCAGCTCTTGATGTGCTCGGGCTTTGATAGGTACTTTCAGATCGCGCCCTGCTTCCGCGACGAGGACGCCCGCGCAGACCGCTCGCCCGGCGAGTTCTATCAGCTGGATATCGAGATGGCGTTCGCCACGCAGGAGGACGTGTTCGCGGTGTTGGAGCAGGTGCTCCCGCCCGTGTTTGCAAAATTTTCGGGATGGGAGGCGGACAAG
>CALVLO010000149.1 GCA_944338265.1 uncultured Clostridia bacterium | reverse complement strand
CACCTTGCCGTCCACGACATAAGAGACCTTCTGAACGTTCGCCTTAAAGGCGCGCTTGGTCTTGCGATGGGAATGGCTCACGTTGTTACCGGACGTCTGACCTTTTCCGCAGACAGTGCAAACTCTCGACATATTTTCTTCCTCCCGACGGGCGTGATTTTTTGTTCGGACGCCGTTTGCACGCAAAAAACGCGCTCACAACGAACGAGTCTATGATAGCAGTTTTTTTGGAAAAAAGCAATGAAAAACGAGGCATTTCTCGGAAAAAATTTGAGAATATAGTGAATTTTTTTCCGAGAACGCTTGCAAATTGTCCGTATATGGGGTAAAATAAGGAAGAGAACGCTGAGGAGAACACTTATGTCAGTCAGCACAAGCAATGCTTACGGGAAAATCTCCATATCCGACCTTGCCATCGCTAAGGTCGCCTCTCGCGCTGCGCTCGAGAGTTACGGCATCGTGGATACCGTTTCGCGCCGCCTGTCCGATTCCTTCTCCGAGCTGTTCAAAAAGGACGCAGGAGGCAAGGGCGTAAAAGTCACTACGTCCGGCAACCGTATCTTCATCGACGTAGCCGTGCTCATCAAGTACGGCGTCTCCATCGAGGCTGTCGCCGAATCCTTAAAGGAAGGCATCAAGTACAAGGTGGAGTACTTCACGGGTATGATCGTAGATACCGTGAACGTCAACGTCATCGGTCTGCAACTCTGACTCCGCCTCTGCGCGATCACATTCGGGAGAGAATTTTTTCATGCAAAAAACGATCAACTGCGCGATCTTTCGCAAGATGGTGCTTGTCGGCGCAAAGATGCTCGAAAGCAACAGGGCAAAAGTCGATGCGCTCAATGTATTCCCCGTGCCGGACGGCGATACGGGGACGAATATGTCGCTCACGCTGCAATCGGCGGTCAAGGAGCTCACCGCCGTCGCTTCCAACAGCTTCCCCGAGGTGTGCGACCGCGTCTCCAAAGGCGCGCTGCGCGGCGCGCGCGGCAACTCGGGCGTCATCCTTTCGCAGATCTTCCGCGGCATTTGCTCCGTCCTGCGCGACGGCAAGCCGGAAGTGGATACCAAAACGTTCGCCAAGGCGTTGGAGGCGGGCACCAAAGTCGCTTACAGCGCCGTCTCCATCCCCAAGGAGGGCACCATCCTCACCGTCGTGCGCATGATGAGCGAGTTCGCGGTGAAGAACGCGGGCAAGTTCCGCGATTTCGAGACCTTCCTCCCCGCCATCATCGAAGAGGGCGACAGGGCGCTCGCGCAGACGCCCGAACTTCTGCCCGTGCTCAAAAAGGCGGGCGTCGTCGATTCGGGCGGCGTCGGGCTCATGACCATCATGCGCGGCTTTCTCTCCGCGCTCATGGGCGACGAGATCGTCTCCGAAGTGCAGACGGAGGCAGCCAATCAGGCGGCTTCGATGGATGCCGACTTCGGCGACAATTCGGATATCATCAACATGGATCTCGGCGAGATCCAATTCGCCTACTGCACCGAGTTTTTCATCATCAATCTCAAAAAGAGCACCACGCTTGCCGATATCGATAAGCTGCGCGAGAACCTCATGGGCATCGGCGACAGCGTCATCTGCATCGGCGATCTCGAGATGGTCAAGGTGCATGTGCACACCAACAGCCCCGGCGTCGCGCTCACCTATGCCCTCGAGCTCGGCGAGCTCGACCGCCCCAAGATCGAGAACATGCTCGAGCAGAACCGCGCGCTCAAAGCCAAGCGCGAGGCAGAAAAGAAGGAGCAGGGCATGCTCGCCATCTGCGCGGGCGAGGGCATTTCGGAGATCTTCAAAGATCTTTTCGTCGACCGCGTCATCGAAGGCGGGCAGACGATGAACCCCTCCGCTTCGGATATCGCCAACGCGGTGCAGAAGATCAACGCGGAGAACGTGTTCGTCTTCCCCAACAATAAAAATATCGTCTTAGCGGCGGAGCAGGCAAAGGCGCTCGTCGAAAACCGCACCATCCACGTCATCCCCACCAAGAACGTGCCGCAGGGCTTTGCCGCAGCGCTCGCGTTCAGCCCGGATGCGCCCGTCGAAGAGAACAAGACGAATATGATCCACGCCATCGATAACGTCAAGTCAGGGCAGGTCACGCACGCCGTCCGCACAACGTCCGTCAACGGCTTCTCCATCAAGGAGGGCGATATCATCGGGCTCGACGATAAAAAGATCCTCGCCAAGGGGCACAACATCGATGAGACGGTGATGAAGCTGCTCGATAAGCTCAAAGACGACTCGCACGAGGTGATCACCCTCTACTACGGCGAGGGGGTGGATGAGTCGGATGCCTCCGCGCTCACGGAGAAGGTGCAGGAGGCGTTCCCCGACTGCGACGTCGATTTCCACTACGGCGGGCAGCCCGTGTACTACTACATGCTGTCTTTGGAATGATCAAAAAAAGAGCGCACGCCGCTCTTTTTTCATGGAAAAAACTTTTGCGAAAAGCGCCCCATATACATTCATGATATTGAGTGCATTTGAGTAAAAAATGGAGATCACAAAGCTCAGAGGCGTCACCGAAAAGCGCGCCAAGGAATTTGCAAAACTCGGCATAACGGACAGCGCCGCGCTCGTCCGCCATTTTCCGCGCGCCTATCTCGATCTCACAAACCGCACCTCCGTGCGCGAGGTCTTTCATAACGATATGGCGCTGCTCGCCTGCCGCCTCGTCTCGGTGGAGCCCGTCCGCCGCTATTCGCGCCTCAAAACGGTGCGCGCATGGCTCGAGCAGGACGGCATCACCTTCCCCGCCGTGTGGTTCAACATGCCCTATCTTGCAGAGCGGCTGAAAGAGGGCGACTACCTCTTTTACGGGCGGGTACAAAACCGCTACGGGCAGGTCTCCCTCGTCAATCCGAGCTTCGAGGCGCTCGGCAGCGTCTCCCGCCTCAAGGGCATCGTGCCCGTCTATCCGCTGCGCGGTTCGCTCACACAGCGCATCGTGCGCGAGGCGATCTCCGCCGCACTCGCCGCGGAGGCGCTCGAGTCGGTCATCCCGCGCGAGCTCGTCAAAAAGTACGCGCTTCCCCCCTTAAAAGCAGCTTTTTACGCCGTTCATGCGCCAAAATCGCAGGAAGAGGCGCGTCGGGGCGCCGAACGCATCGCCTTAGAGGAGTATTTTGTGCTGCTTTCGGCGTTCAAACTCATCAAGGGCGACCGGCAGGAGGCGCGCCGCAACCGCTATACGGTGACGGAGCGCGACGTCGCCGCATTTGAAAAACGCTTCCCGTTCCCGTTCACGGCAGGGCAGCAGGCGGCGGTCCGCGATATTTTCGAGAGCGTCACGGGTCCCTTTTGCATGAACAGGCTGCTGCAGGGCGACGTGGGGAGCGGCAAGACGGCGGTCGCGCTCACGGGCATCTTTATGGCGCTGAAAGGCGGGTTTCAGGCGGCATATCTCTCGCCGACGGAGGTGCTCGCCGCGCAGAATTTCGCGCTTTTGCAAAAGATGTTTCCCGACTACCGCGTGGGCTACCTTGCGGGCGGAAGCACGGCGAAGGAAAAGCGAGAGCTCAAAGCGGCGCTCGCCAAGGGGGAGATCGACGTCCTGTGCGGCACGCACGCCGTGCTGCAGGGCGATGTGCACTTCAAAGATCTCGCCTTCTGCGTGTGCGACGAGCAGCACCGCTTCGGCGTGGCGCAACGCAATATATTGAGTGAAAAAGGCGACATGCCGGATATTTTGGTCATGTCCGCAACGCCCATCCCGCGCACCCTTTCGCTCGTCTTTTACGGCGATCTCGATGTCACGACCATCCCCGATAAACCGCTCGACCGCCAGCCCGTCTCCACAGCGGTCGTCCCCGCCTATAAGTACGACGATATGCTCGAATATGTGCGCGGCGAGGTAAAAAAGGGGCGGCAGGCGTACTTCGTCTGCGCCAAGATCGAAGACGACGAAGGGGAGGTCACCTCCGTCACCGAACTTTGGGAGGAGCTCAAAAGCAGGCTGCCGGACGTGCGCTTCGCCCTCCTGCACGGCAGGATGAAAGAGAAGGAAAAGAGCGCCGTCATGGCGGCGTTCAAGGGCGGGGAGTACGATTGCCTCGTCTCCACAACGGTCATCGAAGTAGGCGTCGATGTGCCCGCCGCAACCATCATGGTCATCATGAATGCCGAGCGCTTCGGGCTCTCGCAGCTGCATCAGCTCCGCGGCAGAGTGGGGCGGGGGAGCGAAAAGAGCTGGTGCTTCCTTCTCGTCGGGTCGGATAGCGAAACGGCGCGTGAGCGCCTCTCTGTGTTCAAGAGCACGGCAGATGGTTTCGCCCTCGCCCAAAAAGATCTGGAACTCCGCGGCAGCGGCGACTTTTTGGGCACCCGCCAGAGCGGTAAATTTCTGAGCGAGATCAAAAACCTCAGATATTCGGCGGACGTCATCTTCACGGCAAAAAAGCTTGCGGACGAAGCATTCGAGCACCGTCTGAACTTCGGGGCGATCCAGACTGCCGCCATGCAGAAGTACGAGAGCTTGAAAGACGTGGTGCTCAACTGATTGGATGCGTCCGCAAAGCATGCCCATATCGGCAATCGTTGGGCGCTTGCGGCAGATCGCGCCTTCCCGCCACATCCCGCCGTGGTGTGTTTCCCGTGCAGGATTGGCGGAACGGGCATTGTTTTGGTTGACAAAACCCCGCAAGGGGTATAATATAAATAGAAACGGGCCTGTTACGGATTCGATTGCAGGCAGAGTTTGTCGGACGCACGTCGGAGGCTCGGCTCCGTAAAAACGGAACTCAAATTAAATGCTGACAAGAAAGAAAGAAGGTCGGCTGTTGCACGTCGCGCTTGCGCGCGCCGTGTAGCGCTTGCGGCTTAACGATAAGCCCCGTCCTGCCCCGATTGCCCACGGTCGGGAGCGGGGCGTCAATCAAGTGGGGAACCTCCTTAAAAGGAAAACTTCCGCCTTCTAAGAGGATCTCAGGGAAGTATGCCCAAGGCGCAGGCTGTCTGCGAACTGCCCGCGGGCGAGATCCGATCACAGACTAAGCGTGTAGTGTCCGCAGATGAACCCTGTAAGACCGCAGTTCAACTCTGCGCAGGTCCACCAAAAAGGGGCGCGGGGCTGACAAAAGTCAGCCCCGCGCCCCTTTTTAACGGACCTGACGGGTGACTGCGCTGCGCCTGAATAAGCGGGAGTGGGGTAAATGGTGCATTGGCGCACGCAGTTCACCCCTCGTCGCGGCAAGGCAAACTGCGCGCGCGTCCGCCTTGCGGCGCACGCGCGTAAAATATGCCTGCCGCTCCTCTTCACGAAAAAGTTTAACAAAAGTCAACCTTTTTCGTGAGTACTGCGGAACATTTTATGGCGGCACGAGCGCAGCGCACGGAGCGGGAGAGAGGCTGCAAGCAACAAATGGCGCGAAGTACTCTGCGCAGGGGACCTGATGGGGAACTGCGCAGCATGGCGAAGCCATGCCGCAGTGCACCCATCGTCGCGGCAAGGCAAACCGTATACACGTCCGCTTTGCAGCGCACGCGTATAATATACCTGCCGCTCCTCTTCACGATAAAGTTCACGAAGGCTGAACTTTTCCGTGAGTGCTGCGGAACGTTCTATGGCGGCACGGGCGCAGCGCACGGAGCGGGGAAGGGTTTGTAGGCGAAAAATGGCGCGAAGTACTCTACGCAGGTCCACTAGTGTCAACAAAGTTTTGCATTTCCGAATACCGCAAGATTTATTCCAAGAAAATCTCAAAAGTTGTTGCGCTTAGTTTGACAATTCTGATTCTTTTTATGCAAAAAATAATACCATCCCTGTAGTTGCATTCGTGGATTTGGATCGGGAAGAACAGATTAAACTTTTTATGGATATTAATGAAAATCAAAAGGCTGTCCCCAAAGCATTAAGAGTTACACTCAATGCCGATATGCTTTGGGAATCCCCTAATTATAATGATCGTCGGAAGGCGTTGCGTTCCAAAATTGCGCAAATGCTCGGAGAAGAAGAAACGTCTCCTTTGTTAAATCGTGTTGTTATCGGTGAAAGCGAAGCATCTCCAACAAGATGCATAACAGTTGAGGCAATCCAAACTGCATTAAATCGTTGTGATTTCTTTACACTTTTTGGAAAGAAAAATGTAATTACACGGGATGGGTCTTTCGATCTAGGTAGTAATCAAGAAACCTGTGATTTATTTTATCCGTTTATCGAGGAATGCTTAAAATATGTTATGGTTCATACAGAAAAGGAATGGAATAAGGGAGAGCAAGAATATGGCATCTTGACCATCAACCGTGGAATTCAAGCATTGCTACGTGTGATCAATGATATTGTTAATTTTTTGATTTCAACAAATAGCATTGCGCCCAAACAAGACAAATTGGAGTCATATTTATCAAAAGTAACTTTTTATCTCGATCCGCTTATTACTTATATTAATAACATGACTTTTGAGCAGAAAAAGGATTTGAGAGGATATTTTGGCGGAGGAGCCGAAACAAGATTTTGGCGTGCATTTCAAAAAGCGATTGCAAATGATAGGTTTGATTTTGTACCCAATGGCTTAAAAGAATATTGGGATAACGAAGCAAAACTTTATAACAATGAATCACTTCAATATCTTGCAGAAATTCGTAAGGCTGTTAAAGATTTGTTTGAGCGTGAGCTTGAAAAATCCTATGGAAAGGCTTGGATAATAAAGGCTTTACCGAAAGTGATTTATACTCGCGCCAAATCTGTTGCCGATGAGCAAAATTATGAAATGATCAGTGCCGGGCAATCGGGGGAAGAAATATCAATTTGGGATTGCGTTTCTTTGACGGAATGCAAATCTATAGCTACGGTAGGAAATCATTGGGCAACTATATTTGAAAGTCTTTTGGTACGCCCAGAAGATGAAAAACTGATGGGCGGAAAAGAGGCAAAAACAGAATGGCTTTCCAAAATTGAATCGATTTCCAATAAATTACAGCAGAGAAGCTCATATAGTGTAACTGCGGAAGAATTTGAATTTATTAAATCTATTCATTTATGGCTATGTCCCCTGGGATAATTTCGCGTTCAGGTATAAAAATGACATTTTCAATAATGGATGTATTGGAGTTTGAGTATGCTTGTTATTGTATACGAATTTTTCAATACAATAGGATAGAGCGACTTAAAATCGTATAATTCAGACGAAAATAAGGATTTCAATTTGTTTGCGTGAGATGATTTAGCAGCGGGTAGATTTGCGTTCTTTCTTCGTCTGTGTGTAATGTGCCGTGAATTGCATAAAAGGAACAGCCCCGATTAGGAAGATTCCCGTCGGGGTCGTTGTCTGTATCGGAGCATTCGGTTTTGCCTTTTGGCGATGTATCGTTTGGTACCTGTGGCGTGTACTGTAAAGTGATTTCAATTTTTTCTCTGAACACGTCAACCTTTTTGATTAATAGGTCGACAATTGTTTTCGGCTTGTGCTTCAACCCGTGGCGCAAGTGCTTTCAACGTCTTTTTTCTGTGAGCCTATAACTCATTGGATTGCTCTATGAGCAACTTTTCTTGTAACGCCCATTTTTCGATTTCGGGTTCTTTCAGCCGCTGCTTTGTGATTCTGTAAGATGCCGGATTTGATTGCCTTCAAGAAATTGCTTAATGTGTATTGGTGCAAATTGAAGCAGCGGTTACAGGACGAAGAAAATGAAACCGTGACAAATTGTCATGGTTTGAAAATACAGACAAATACGGGAAAATGCGTCTGACAGATTGCCATAGCTCAAATAAAAAAGCAAAAAGACGAGAGGCGCGGATTAGAAAACTGTGCAGAGCAATTCTACGATCCTATTGCGCAAGCGATTTAATGATCAAAGTTTGTTGCGGTAGTTATATTTACGCAGAACTTGTTTTTTTCGGTTTGTCGTTACCTCCGTGTAAATCTGAGTCGTTGCAACGCTGGCATGTCCTAATAGCTCTTGTACGGTCCGCAAGTCTGCACCATTGGCAAGTAAATTTGTCGCAAAAGTGTGGCGCAGGTAGTGTGGGGTAGATTTGTTTTTCAAGTGCGCTTTTCGTATGTACTTTTTATAGATGTCTTCAATGCCATGGTTAGAAAGAGGGGCGCCGTATCGATTCACAAAAAGATGTGGATCTGCATGATTACGGCGCTCTTTCATAAGAGCAATCAGCCGTGCCCATGTGATTGGCGAAGAAATATAGATGAGCCGTTGTTTGCGTCCTTTCCCGTGAATGAGCAGGGTGCGTTCCGCTGTAATAATGTCGTTTAATGTCAGGGCTGTTGCTTCACCGATGCGGATCCCCGTACTGATGAGAAGATCCAAGAGCGCCGCATCTCGGATATAAAGTGATTTGGCGAAAGGGGAGAGGGTGTGGCTATCTATGTCAAAACAGCGAAGGAGTTTTGCAACATCCGAAACAGGCATGGTTTTTGGTAATCGGCGTTCATTTTTAAAGCGAAATTTTAATTTCTGAAAAGGGGAACAGCAAATTATGTTCTGTTTCGTAAGATATTCGTAAAACAATTTTAGAGCAATGATTTTTCTCCGTATCGTAGTATCTTTTAACTGAAGGGTGTCTTGAAGGTGAGAAACATAAGCGCAAAGCTCTGGCTTCATCAGATTGTTTTGATAGGCGCAAAATTGACGAAGGTCGCTTTCATAAGCTAATAAGGTTTTTTTCGATAAATTTTTTGTTGTTTGTAATTCAGCGATGAATTGTGATATGAGTTTCATAAGTTTCTCCTGATTTTTTATATGTATCTTGCATTTTATCACAAATCATGGTATAATTGGATCACATAACTTCGAATTATTGTGAGGTAAAGTATGAAAATCGGGATTACATATGATACGGCTGAAATGTACTTTTCAGACAAAGATAACCGTTTGCACTATGATTTTGCAGAATCGTTATCGATCCAAAATATAAAAAAAGAATTGCAGGAACTCGGTTGTTCTGTCGATCTGATCGGCAATAAAGATAACCTTCTGAAATTGATCAAGCAGGACAAAGCTGATTTTGACCTGATTTACAATACGGCGGAAGGGCTCAATTCCAGAAACCGCGAGGGACTGATCCCCGCAATTCTGGAAGCTTGCAATATAAATTATATGGGAACCGACGCATTCGGGCTTTCCATGACGCTGGACAAGGCTCTAATGAAATGCCTTGCCGAGCAGGCGGGGATTCGCACACCGCAATACTGTCTGTACTGCGGCAATAATTCGGAAAAAGACGTATTGCAGCAGATGCGTCAACTTTCATATCCCGTCATTATAAAACCAAATTATGAGGGAAATAGCTCCGGCATTTGTGTCGCAAAAGATTTTGAAAACGCGCTCATGATCGTGCGCAATTTATTCTCACAATACCAAACAGGTATTTTGTGCGAAGAATTTATTTTCGGGCGAGAAATTACGGTTCCGGTCATCGGAAACGATATCGATCATGCAGTTTGGGATGTTACAACCGTCGACCTTCAGACCTCCGATAATTTTTGGCTGGACGTCAATGCAAAAGTATACGGCAACTATGAAAATATAATTCTGAATATTCCTGCAGATTCAAAATAGCGAAAAAAATGCCGAAAAATCAAAAAAAATTGCATTTTTCTCCTATTTATTGCTTGCTTTTTCTAAATAAAAGCGCTATAATCTTATTGTAAATCGAACGAGGAAAGCACAGCGCAAGATCCTCAAAAAAATTTGCTCATATCTTCATTCCCCCAATATAGTTTTGGCAAAAAGGCGATGATTTCATCGTCTTTTTGTCATTCATGGCATTTTTGTAAAATTTTTCAATGTTATTTCATATGCCATCAAAATTTTCGCAAAAAGCAAACGCCCCGCCGCACGGCAGGGCATCTGCTTGTAATCAAGAATTACACAATCAACCCAAATTTGGAACCAATTTTACTTAATAGTTTTACGCAAAATCAACCTTCATTGTTCAATTGCGCGAGCACTTCCGTAATTTTTTCAGCCGCTTCATCAAGCGTTTTTTCTTCATGCGTCGCAGTATAGCTCGTGCGAATGAGGCACTGTCCCTCCGGCGCCGCCGGCGCGATCACGGGATTGACGTACACGCCCCGCTCAAACAGCATGCGGCAGGCGCGGAACGTCTTTTCGTTCTCGTAAGTGTAGATGGGGATGATGGGCGTGAGGCTCTCGATGATGGGCACGCCGTTGGCTTTCAGCTTGCCGCGCATATGGGCGCTCACATTGAGCAGGCGCTGCACGCGCTCGGGCTCGCGCTTTAAGATGGCGAGGGCGGCGCGGGCGCAGGCAGCCGCTGCGGGCGTCATGCTCGCGCTGAAAATAAAGGGGCGGGAGTTGAGGCGGGCAAATTCCACCACGTCCGCACGGGCAGCCATGTACCCGCCGATGCTCGCGAGCGACTTGGAGAAGGTGCCCATCAGCACGTCGACTTCGCCTTCCAAGCCGAAGTATTCGGCGGTGCCGCGTCCCGTCGCGCCCAGCACGCCGAGCCCGTGCGCATCGTCCACCATGATGCGCGCGCCGTATTTTTTGGCGAGGGCGACGATCTCGGGCAGTTTGCAGATATCGCCGCTCATGCTGAACACGCCGTCCGTGACGATGAGCTTGCCCGCCTCTGCGGGCGCCGAGGCGAGCCGCCGTTCGAGATCTTCCATATCGCTGTGCGCATAGCGCACCATCTTGGCAAAGCTCAGGCGGCACCCGTCGTAGATGCTCGCGTGGTTTTCCTTATCGCAGAAGATGATGTCGCCGAGTCCCGCGAGTGCGCTTAAAATGCCGAGATTTGCCTGAAAGCCCGTGCCGAAGGTCATGGCGGCATCTTTGCGGAGGAAGGCGGCGATCTCCTCTTCGAGCTGTACATGCAGCTCGAGCGTGCCGTTCAAGAAGCGGGAACCCGAGCAGCCGCTGCCGTAGCGCTCGATGGCTTCCATGCCCGCCGCCTTGACTTCCGGGTGGTTGGTCAGCCCGAGGTAGTTGTTCGAGCCGAGCATGATGGTGCGCCTGCCCTCCATGTTGACGATGGTATCCTGCTGCGAATACAGCGTGTGGAAGTAGGGGGAGGCGCCTGCCGCGCGGCACTGCGCCAACAGGCGGACATTGGTGTTTTTGGGGATCTTTGCAAAAATATCCATGGCATTCTCCTGATGCGGGAGGGGATTTTGCGCAAAAACGCATAAAGTATAGCTCGATTATATCATATTTTCCGCGGCGGTGCAAGCAAAGCGGCGCCATTAGTCATAAAAAAGTATTACATTTGTCACATTTCATGCCGAATGGGGTTGCGGGCGGGGAAAGCAATTTGCGCCCCGTGCGAAAAATACCCCCGCGGGCGCATGTTTTTTCTTGCTTTTTCCGCAGGGATATGCTATGATATCGTGACATTTTTTGGATGGATCTTGTTATGGTCTCGCTGCTGCTTGCCGTCATCTATCTCGCGTTTATTTCGCTCGGTCTTCCCGATTCGCTTTTGGGCTCCGCGTGGCCCGTGATGCACGCCGATCTCGGCGCGCCGCTCTCTGCGATGGGGGCGGTGACCATGATCATTTCGGCGGGGACGGTGGTTTCGAGCCTGATGTCCGATTTCCTCACCCGAAAGCTCGGTACGGGCGTTGTCACCGTTGTGAGCGTGCTGTTCACGGCGGGCGCCATCCTCGGATTTTCCTTTGCGCGCGACTTCTGGGTGCTGTGCCTCGTGGCGGTGCCCTACGGCTTGGGCGCGGGCGGCGTGGATGCGGCGCTCAACAATTACGTTGCGCTGCACTATAAATCCCGCCACATGAGCTGGCTGCACTGCTTTTGGGGGGTGGGGACCATCGTGAGCCCCTTTATTATGGGCGCCTGCCTTGCGGGGGAGGCGGGCTGGCAGGGCGGTTACCGCATCGTCTCGTACATTCAGTTCGCGCTCGTCGCGGTCATCGCGGGCAGCCTTCCGCTGTGGAAAAAGCGCCCCGCGGGGGAGCTCGCGGCAAAGCCGCTTACCCTGCCGCAGACGCTCAGGCTCAAGGGCGTGCTGTTTATGCTGCTTGGCTTTTTTGCCTACTCCGCCGTGGAGGCGACCTGCATGAATTGGGCGAGCAGCTATCTTGCCGAGTACCGCGGCGTGGCGGCGGAGCGCGCGGCGACGTTCGGCTCGCTCTTCTTTATCGGCATTACGGCGGGGCGGCTTTTGAGCGGCTTCGTCGCGGAAAAGCTCGGCGACCGCGTTCTCATCCGCATCGGCGTCTGCGTGATCTTGGCGGGCATCGTGCTCATCGCGCTGCCCGTGAAAACGGAGGTGTGCGCGCTCATCGGCTTTGTGACGGCGGGACTTGGGTGCGCGCCCGTCTATCCCTCCATCATCCATTCCACGCCCGCCAACTTCGGCAAGGAGCACTCGCAGGCGGTCATCGGCGTGGAGATGGCGAGCGCCTATGTGGGTACGACGTTTATGCCGCCCCTGTTCGGACTCATCGCGCAGTATGCGGACATCGGGCTTTTGCCGCTCTTTTTGGCAGTCTTTTTGGTCATGCTCTTCTGCATGACGGAACTTTTGAACCGCACGGTCTCCGTACCGCCCGCGCCGCTCTCCGAATAGTGCAAAAACAGCCCTGCGCGGGGCTGTTTTTTGATGCGGGGGGTTGACGGTTTTTGTCTTTTTGTGTATACTGATGAAGATCAACTTGCTCGCCTTTGCCGCGGGCGGCGGGAGGCGTTCGGATGAAGATCATGTGGTGCGGGACGGCGACGCTTCTTGTGGAGAGCGGGGATACGCGCCTGCTCTTCGATCCCTATCTGAGAAAGTACGACCGCTGCGGCGCGCCCTTCCCCTTGGAGGAGGCGCTGCGGGCGGACGCCGTGTTCATCACCCATCCGCATTGCGATCATTTTTGCGACATCGGCACGTTTGCCGCCGAGCGCCGCCCCGTGTATGCTTCGGCGCATGCCGTGGAGATCGCCCGCAAAAACGGGCTCGGCGGCAGGTTTTATGTGCTCGCGCCCTATTCGGGCGTCCGCGTTGGGGCGCTCACGGTGACGGCGTACCCGAGCGTACACTGTGTGTTCGACGCCGCGACGGTGATGCGCGTGCTGCTTTCGCCGCGGACGTGGCGGCATCCCCGCGTCTGCGCCGAGCTCTTGCGGGAGGCGCGCCGCTTCCGCCTCCACAGGCGGCAGTCGCTCTGTCTGGAGGTGTGCGACGGCGCAAAGCGCGTTGTCATTTTGGGTTCGGCGGGGATGCTCGGCGGGGTGCCGTATCCCAAAGGGGCTGATCTCTTCGTCTTTCCCTATCAGGGCAGGGCGGAGATGCACCGCGTGCTCTTGCCATTTCTCGACGTCTTTCTGCCCAAAAAGGTGATGATCGATCACTTTGACGACGCCTTCCCGCCCGTGAGCAGCGCCGTCGATCCGCAAAAATTTCCCGCGGCAGTCAAAGAGCGCCTGCCAAAGGCGGAGGCGCTCATTCCCGAGATGAATGTTTGGTACGAGGTGTGATCAGAGGGGACGGTAGTCGATGCGTTCGGGCTTTTCCGTGCACATGCACAGGGTGCAGCCTTCGAGTTCATCGAAGGTGAGGTGCGCGGGAACGGGAGCGCCGTCCTCCAGGAGCGTGCCGCCCTCAAAGGCGAGGCGGGGGAGCATGGCGGCGAGCGAGCTGCCTAAGTATTTGATGTAAGCCTCCTTCGCCGTCCAAAGGCGGAAGAAGTCCTCTTCGCGCTCTGCCGCGCTGAGGCGGGCGAGGAGGGCATCGTGCGGCGCTCTGTCGCGGCGCTGGAGGTCCAAGCCGACTTCGTGCCTGCCTGCGGCAACGGCGGTAAGGGCGCCGCTGTGCGAGAGGTTGAAGCGCACGGGCACGTCCTTTAAGTAGGGCTTTCCGTGCTGCCCCGTTTGCAGCCGCCGCGCCGCATCGCGGACGCCGTAAAATTCTTCGAGGATGCGCGCAAGGAATGCGCGGCTGTTGACCTCTTTTGTGGTATAGTAGATGCAGACCATACTGCTATTATAGCGGATGGAAGGCGGCATGTCAATATTTTGAACGAAAGTTATTCAATAAATTGTGGAGGGAACTATGACGAGGGCAGAGCGCGCCAAGGCGCTGTTTTCGGAGGGATATAACTGTGCGCAGGCAATCGTTCTGGCGTTCGCGGCGGATGCTGGGCTGGATGAGGAGACCGCGAAGAACTTCTCCCGCCCTTTGGGCGGCGGTATGGGGCGGCTGCGGCAGACGTGCGGCGCGGTCGCGGGCGCGGCGATGATGTCCGGCGTGCTCTTTCCCGAACTTTCCAAGCCCGAGGCGTATGCGCTCGTGCAGGAGATCGCGCGGCGCTTCCGCGAAAAGAACGGGAGCATCAACTGCGGCGAGCTGTTGACGGGCGCGGGGCTGAAAACGGATACTGCGCCCAACCCCGAGGCGCGCACGCCCGAGTACTACAAAAAACGCCCGTGCCCCAACCTCATTTACGACGCGGCGGAAATTTTAGAGACGATCTGCCGCGAGCGGGGGAAGGTTTTATTATAACATGTAAGCGGGGCTGCGATGTGCAGCCCCGCGTTTGTTGGGGGGGTGGCGAGTGTTTTACCTTGTAGGGGGATCCCCCCTGTCGCCGCGAATGCGGCGACGTCCCCCCTTAAAACTCCTGCGGAGTGTTAAGGGGGGCAGTGGTGGCATGGGGATAAAAAAACCACATGCGGGGATGGGCATGTGGGGATTTATTATCAAGGTTAGCGGATTCCGATCTTCGTGCAGGGGGCTTCGCCGCGGAGGATGGCGCCGATGGAGTATTTGGCGTTGGCGATGTACACGGTCGTGCCTTGGGCGGCGGCGTCCTTGATATACTCGAGCTTCGCCTTCGCGCCGTTCGCGCCCGCACGGGACGCGCCTTCGCAATAGCTCTTGTGCCGTTCGATATTTTCCACAAGTTCGTACGCGTCCTTGCCTGAAATGGCGGTTACGAGCGTTGCGGGGTCGTCCGGGTCGGTGTAAATGCCGTCAACGCTCGTCAGGATCACAAGCGTTTTCGCATGGACGAGGCAGGCGATACGCGCGGCAGTCTCGTCGTTATCCACGCACTCGAACACGCGCTGCCCGCCGTGGGCGAGCGCCATGATCTCCAGCCGCCTGTTCTCCTCGGAGGAGACGGCGTCGTTATAATTGACGATGGGAATGGCGTTCTGCGCGCGGCATCTGAGCAGTAAGCCCTTGATGTGCTCGCTCTTTTTTGCGTCGTTGAAGTGGTGGTGCTCCACCAAAACCTGCCGCACCGAATAGCAGGGGTCCACGAATTGGCGGTACGTCTGCATGAGGATGGCTTGCCCCTGCGCGGCGTAGTCCGTCTTGGCGTGTTCGCCCGCGATCTCCCGCCCCGTGCGCTGCATATAGTCCAGCCGCCCGATCTCCGTTGCG
>CALVLO010000148.1 GCA_944338265.1 uncultured Clostridia bacterium | reverse complement strand
TCTTGTCTCTTTTGCGTATGCTTTTCCCCGTCGTGAACCTTCCGCCGTTCCCTAACCGCTTCCGCGTTTTCCCTTTTGTACCGCAGATTTGTATGAACTTCTTTCTTTTCTCTTATCTGTTGCACTTAATCTATAATTCACCCAAACGATAAAGAGACCATCGGGCAAAAGCCAAATGGTCTCTTTATCATGCCAAATACTCTACCGCTTATTTATAGTAGATGAACTATAAGACAAATATTCCGAATGACTGCTTTCAAACAACTCCCCAATAGGCGGCTGTCTTATGCGGGATAATGAGGCGGCCGTCCGATGCAAACTCGTCAAATATCGCACCCAGAGCCCTTACGAGCGGTGCGTACAATTCGTCCTCTTTGCGCGGAGCGTATGAACCGGACAAATTCCTGCCGATGAAGCCCTTCCTATCGTAAACAAGATCATTTTCACATTCAAAGCGCTCAAACCTGCCGCCAAAGTATCGCTCGATGTTTCCCTCATCCTTCATACCTCCGCCATAGCCGTGAAAATTCGGGCAATATCGTTTGAGCACTTCTGCCGTCCTATGATTGACGACGCTCGTCTCATCCCGCCTGTTCCATACGAGAACAGTCTTCCCGTTCGGCTTTAAGATGCGGCGGCTCTCCGCGCGGAATTTTTCCGCGTCAAACCAATGGAACGCCTGCGCCGCCGTGATAAAATCGACCGAGCGCTCCGCAATCTTCGTGCACTCGCAATCGCCGCTTGTAAAACGCACATTGGGATACTGCGCCAGCTTTGCCTGTGCGACGGAGCGCATGGCGGCGTTGGGCTCCACGCAGATGACCGTGCTGCCCCTTTCTGTAAGCTGTTTGGAAAAGATGCCCGTGCCGCTTCCGATATCCGCAATGACGCTGCCTACGCAAAACCCGATCTCGTCATATAAAAAATCGATGAGCTGCGCGGGATAGCGCGGTCTGTTCCGATCATACTGCTGCTCTTTGCCCGAAAAGATTGCTCTGCTGTCCATTATATCGTTTCTCCGTTTAAAATCGCGATTGCCCTTATAGCATGTTCCTCTTCCACCCCATTGCCAAAATGCGGATTTGTGTGGATATAGAAGGGAGAAAGTTCCTCCCATCCGAACGCGCAATCGTCGAGGATGACGAATGTTTCCACTATTTTGTCATGTTCCGAAAGCCATGCGGTCACTTCGTCTCTGCGGCTTGCGCCCCCGCCGAGATCCGGCGTTTTGCTGAAAATGCGCAACCCTTGTTTTGCAAACGTGCGCACGACGTACTCACCCGCCTCGTCGCAAGCATTCATGGCACTATCCAGATGGCGGCGCCATGTTGAGGTAAGCACGATCCCTGCGCCCGTTTTCTCCACGATCTCTTTCACGAGCGGCAGACGTGTTTCGTCGATATTCGTCTGCTCGTTCCAATTCCGACGGCAATCGTATGCGCGAGAGTTGAGCACGCCGTCGATATCGAGGAATAGTATCTTCATTTTATCCCTATGCAAACACATTATTCCGTCAGGAGCTTGATTTCGATCCCAAGGACACCATACTGTTCTTCCTGCTCCTTTGTATAATATTGATACATACTCTTCACTGCCTCCTCTGCCGATACACCAACGCTGCCCGTTTTCGGAAACAGCTCCGATGCAAACAGTTTCTGAAAACGATTGAAATGATGAAGCTCGACGACCTGCACCACGACGATATCCTGTGCATCGTCAAAACTGTCGAAAACGATAATATCTCCAGCTTTGACGGTTCGCCTCTTTGCGTCGTTCAGGCGAACTTCAACCGTCTTTTCGCCTCTCTTTATGCTATCATACGGAGCTTTTGCAAGGCGCATGGTATGTATCGTTTTTCCGCACAGGGCAGGAGATATGCGCGTTTTGTCGACGCCGGGACGAGGATACACGCTCTTGCGCTCGATCCCGTCGCATCCGACGAACCCCTCGCGCGTCCAGCAGTCCATATACCAATCCATATAAGCGTATTTGTCCGTATTGGTACCGAGCGCTTCCGCCATGATGGCACCCCATCTGCGCATGGAGAAACACACCCTTGTGCCGTTATTGAGAACGGGGCAGCAGCCGCGCCTATCCTGATGCGCGTCGCCGCCGAACCGATACCCCTTTTCGCGCAGTTCGGTTATGATCGCCTGATTTGCCGCAACAGACTCATGGGCAGGCGGATATTTCTCATCCGAATAATCTGTCCAGCCGATGACCTTGAAAATATTCATCTCTATCCTCTCCTTAATTTAGTGTCGTATTCTGCGGCGATGATTGCCGCCATTTCTTCCGGGGTTTGCTTCATCCCCGTGTTCAGCCAAACTTTGCAGACGGCGCTAAGCCCCGCGCCGAAAAACGCCATGTGATAGAACATCTCCCCTTTGGGATACGGGAGACGCGCGGACGTATTTTGCGCTTTTTTCCAAAAGCCGAGGAAATCGTTCTGCCCCATGAACGAGCCATCCCTGCCGTTAAGGTAGGCGGCGTAAAACTCGTGATTTTCGCGGATGAAGCAGAACATTTTTACAAAGCATTCCCGATCAAATTCCCAATTTCCGCCAAAGATCGCCGCAATGTTTTTGGAGAGCTCCCCTTCCGTTTGCATCATCAGATCGTTGATATCGCGGTAATGCTTATAAAACGAACTGCGGTCGATGCAGGCGATCTTACAGATATCCTTTACATAAATTTCCTGAAAAGACTTGTGCCGCAGCAGATATAAAAGCGCATCGTAGATCTTTTTTCTGGTGGCGCGTGCGCGCACGTTTCCGTAGACGTTCATCTCAGACCCCTTTTCGCCCACACGTTTGCAATTTGTGTGGGCGCCTTTTTGCTTTAAGCCGACAGCTTTGCGTTTTGTGTTGGATACATTTCTCCCATAGTATACTATAATTTGATCGTCAGCACAAGTGTTGAATAAAAATATGAGGAGAAGGACATGGAAAATCACAAGACAGTATACGACTACAAGACGGTGCGCGTAAAGCGGGAAGCGGAAGCCATGCTCACGGACGCCTATGAGGCGCTCGGATGGGAGACGACGGGCACGACGATGGCGGACGCCACCCTCAACCGCGTCAACGTCACCTTTAAGCGGGCGCGCAGGACCGCCGGGCGGGCGGCGCTGCTGCGCATGCAGGAGCGGATGGACGGCGTGCTTGCGGAAATTCAGAAATTGCAGGACGCCAAGCGGCGGGCGGGCACCCCTTCCGCCGTCCTCATCGGGATCGCGGGGACTTTGACGTTCGGCGGCGGGCTCTCGATGGTGCTGCGGCTCTCCGGGACGGGCTTTCTGATCGGCGGCATCGCGCTCTGCCTTGCAGGCGCTGCCGTTGCCCTGGCGGCGTATCCGCTGTACCGCCTCATCCAAAAAAAGCGGCTTGCGGCGCTCGATCCCCGTTTGGATGACGCATTTGAGCGGCTCTCCGCGCTCTGCGAAGAGGC
>CALVLO010000147.1 GCA_944338265.1 uncultured Clostridia bacterium | reverse complement strand
CCCCGCACGATGAAATAGGTGTTGTATACCTTTTCCGCGAGTTCCTTCACGTTCTTCGGAAGCTCCGTTCCGTCGCAGTCGCGTACCGCGTCTGCGCCCCACATTGCCGCTATCTCTTTCGTCCCCTCTACAAAACTCTCGTCTGTGGGGATGGTTACTCTGCCAAACATTATATTTTCTCCGTAATCTTAATTTTTTGTTCTTTTAAACGATCGGGAGCTTTTAAGTTCCGCACGCCGATCAGCCGACAAAATTAAACTTTGCCGTTTCGTTCCTGATCATTATTTTACCGTGTCCTGAATATACAAAAAAACCGTTTCTTTCCCGGCTGCCTTTCCGATATTTTTCACAGAAACCGAAGCCGTAATGGTATCGCCTGCGCTCAGCATATCTTTCGACAAATTTATCTTACCGTATTTGAACTGTGTATAACTTAAACCATATCAGAAAGAATATAACGGATGATTGTGTTCACTTTTACCTTTGCCTCTTTGAAAAATAATTTTTAATCTCTGTTAGCCAATCAGTCTGAATAAAATCATAACCCAAATCTGCAAGCATCCCCCACCCGTAATCGCCCCCTTTTTCTAAAGAAATATCGTCGGTTAAGCCTGCCGAAATTATATCTTTTTCATCATATACAATAGAATTCGCCCAAACAAGATATCCTTTATCATGCATGGATTTAATATATTCTTTTGATGCCACCTGATCGTCTAATGATTCGAACAATGTTTCTACTCCGATAAAATTAATGTTTCTCCGCTCTATTTTCTCTGTAAGCATGTCCTGCTTACGAACCAAAGGCATAAACATCAAATCTGAAGCAAATTTTTCGACTTCATGCAAATATTTCTCTTCCGTGGGCGTTTTTACAATAACTTGCTTTTGCACACCGCATTGGCAAATCATTTCTGTTATCCCTTGTATGTCTGTCCAAAACTTATCGACATTTATATACGTTTTTTGTTTTAAAAAAGAAAGTACTTTTTCCAGTGTTGGTATTCGATAATGCGT
This sequence comes from uncultured Clostridia bacterium, assembly GCA_944338265.1. Taxonomy (GTDB): domain Bacteria; phylum Bacillota; class Clostridia; order Christensenellales; family Borkfalkiaceae; genus Gallimonas. The sequence continues at coordinate 3,348 of CALVLO010000147.1, read as the reverse complement.
TTCCACACCATCAACATTCAAAATAGGTATTTGAGAGACCTCTGCCGCCGTCATCTCCGAAATGTTAAATTTACTGTTCAAATAAACTTTTTCCATACCGGGGTGAAAAACAAAAAACACCCCGTCTTTGCTCTTCGATACATCGATCTCTATAACATCAGCTCCTTGATCGACAGCAAGTTTATAAGCCAACAAGGTATTGCACGGAATATTTGCCCCGCACGAGCCTCTGTGCGCAACAAAAAACGGCGTCCTTTTATCTTGTAAATTTTCATACAGTGATTTTGTAAAATCCATGATCGACCTCTATCTTTTTTATAGAAGCACCCCGCATCGCGTTTACGAGCGGGGTGCTTCAACCTATCTTTGACAACAGAAGGGAAAACCGCTTTTTATGCTTCTATTGTATCCCACACAAGATCCCAAAATGCCCTGTCAAACAATCCGCCGTCTTCAAAGCGACCGTTCGCATGTTTATTTTCATGCGCTTTCATCTCCTCAATCGTTGAAAATTTCGCATATCTGCCTTGCTCTTCTATCGGCGTGCTACCATTCACAAAGTCAAGCGGAGCTTCGGTTTTTCCAGCTACCGCAACAACGGGGATTTCACTTGTTCCGACAACATAGCCGCTACGAATATAATATGGATTCCCTGAGTTTTCAATCGCCCCGACAAGTGCTCCGGTATAATTTAAATTATCAGGCGTTTCTTCATCAAGGGCCACAATGCATCTGTTCAAAGCCCAGTCCCATCCGCGACCTTGTCCGACAAGCCCTCCGACGCACTTGGTATTGTTAGGGCTGGTCGCCGCACTGCCTGATTGTATTTTAATTTCTGCATACAGATCTTCAGCCGTTCCCACTAAAAATCCTATCACACAGCCGTAATAATCGCCCACAGTCGTATTTCCAACAACTCCGAGAAAACGGATATTACGAACGATTCCTGTTTTTGCGACCTGTCCGATCAGTGCTTGACTGCTTCCGGCCGGCGCAACATAATTTTTAATAGCATGTCCGTTTCCGTCTAAAACTCCGGAAAGCCCGTCAGTATCTTCATAATTTACACGCCCCTACTGTATAACCCAATAGATACAGTAGCGATGATGCTGTGATATACTAAGCCCATAAATATTTAGGCTAAGTACAGTATACACCCAAATCCCCCCCCCCGCAAGCGAATCGACCCTGTTTTTGAAAATTTCTCAAAATTATTTTTCCGACCGAAATACTTTTTATATTTATTTATTCGCTCCAAGATTTTGCCTTTCGTGGTGGCTGTTGTAGCACAGTTCTCGTAAATGTAAACGAAAAAAATCATCGCTGAAAATTGTAAGGTTAAAAGTCAGACAGAAATGTTTGGCTTTTTTCTTTATGCCCAAAATGCAATGATTTTTTGGTAGCTATCCGTCAATATAAACCCGTCGTTTACATTTACAGTATGATTGCAATATGAACTTGCCCTTGACCGAACAGTGCTACCTTGCCCCTGCCGAAAGGCAGAATAAAATCTTGGAGGTAAAGAAGATGCAAAAAGTAGTTTACTCGGTAACAAAGGTAAACAAAGACGAGAAGTTGAAGGGAGTTGGTTATTTGGTTGAAGGTAACTTACTTATCCCCTCTACTTCGAGCAAAGGTAACGCCTATATACGGGTATTCGAAGACGTTGCCGACAAATGCAAAAAGGTCGTGAACACCGAAAACGAGTTCAAAGGTTACGTTACGGTTGCTTACGAAAACATCCACGTATTCAACAAAGAAAAGAACCATTACGATACGTTGGACTACGTAGAAACGACCTATTACATTTGGTACAAATTCATAGATTGAGGTGAGCAAAATGTACGAATATGAATTCTTTGACGGCGATCACTTCATCACGTTCGATATAGTCGAAATAAACGACGACAACGAAACGGTATTGGTTGCCATAAGCAATCAAGGACGCATTACACAAGATACTTTCGACTTATTAGAAGACGAAGCGTTAGACGAAATATGCGAAAACCGTTATTTCGAATACGGCTTATATCAAGACAAAATTTATATCAACGATTTTGTCAATATGTAAAGGAGAAAAACAAATGAAAGTATTTATAGGCGGTTCTATCGGTATAGACTATCTCGATTATACCGTAACGGACGAGTTGGACAAGTATATGTCCGGCGAGTTGGAAATTCTCGTAGGCGACGCTTACGGAGTGGACAAGCTCGTGCAAAAGTATATGGATAAGCACGGCTACAAAAACGTAAAAGTCTACGCAAGCAACGGACGCGCGAGAAACAATATAGGGCTTTGGAAAGTACAAGCGATTGAAGTCCCGAGTAGTGTTTACGGCAGAGAGTTCTATACATACAAGGACTATGCCATGAGCGCCGACTGCGATTTCGGTTTTATGATATGGAACGGGAAAAGCCAAAGCACGCTTGCGAACATTAAACGCTTACTCAATTACGGTAAAGGCGTAAATGTGTATTTATCCGAAAAGCGTCATATGAAAGCCGTAAACGATTTCGACGATTACAAAAACTTATTGGAGGTATTATGAACTTCGAATATTTTAAGAACGTCAAAAGCATCGAGGAATTAAAGCGACAGTATAAAACACTCGCTTTTAAGCATCACCCCGACCGCGGCGGCAAACTCGAAGATATGCAACGCATCAATGCCGAATACGACGAACTGTATAAGCGTGTTAAAAACATACACGAAACGGCAGACGGCAAAACATATGAGAAAAAGGACGATACCGCCAATAACGATATCCCGGATAAGTTCAAAGATATTATCAACGCTATCATAAACTTCGATTGCGTGATCGAACTTTGCGGCTCGTGGCTATGGGTATTCAAGGCTTACGAATACAGACAACAATTAAAAAACTTGGGCTTCTTCTACTGCTCGAATAAAAAAGCGTGGGCTTGGACGGATAACCCGTCAAACAACAAATACCACCTTTCGCTTGAAGATATTCGGCGTTTACACGGATCTGAAATCATTAAAGATGACGAGGAAAAAACGAGCAAGCCAAAATTACAATTACGAGGAGTGTAAAAGCATGAAACCCGCCAACGGACAACTTTCGATCTTCGATATTATTATCGACCACACGGAACAGCCGAAAGATATACAGCCTTCTGTTGTATCTGCGCCTCAAATCATGCAATCTCCGCCGAACAAAACCGAAAACCTCTGCCCTTACCCTATCCCGACGGTCGATGATATTATAAAACAAATCGACAGGTCCGCTTATAAAGTAAACAAAAGCAAGTTAATATCCGACGTGTTCGAATGCGGCGCGATAGCACTATCCAATAAAGTCGATTTAGTACAAGCGGAAAAACGCG
>CALVLO010000146.1 GCA_944338265.1 uncultured Clostridia bacterium | reverse complement strand
ACGAGCCCGACAATGGAGACGATGGTCGCAATATCGTCGCGATCTGATTTTTTTAAGATCTGGCACACGACGGTGACGAGGATGCCGATCGCAGCCAGCTTAAAGATGACGGAAATATCCATGCGCCGCTAAATGATGAGGATGACGAACGCGAGCCCCGCCAACAGCCCGAGCTTGAGATACAGCGTTCCCCTCTCCTCCGCCTCCTTTTTGCTCTTATCCTTCCGCTCTGCAAGCGCCGCCCGCCGCGCCCCGAAGTAGCCGCTCTGCGTGTGCGCATCTCCCCTTCCGAGCATGCCGAAATAGTCTTCGCATTCCTTCTTCTCCTCCTGCGTGAGGCATGCGGGAAAGCTCATGCCGTGGGCGGAGAACGCCGCGAGCGTCCTTTGAAAATCACCCGTATACGGATAGGCTGCCAAAAACTGCGGCAGCGGACGGCGTGCATAGCCAAGCTCGCTCAGATAGCGCTCGTTAAAGAGATAAAACTGCGCATAAAACGCCTTGCGGGAGCGGTATTTGTTGGCGGCGAGATATCCGAGCAGGACGCAAAAGGCGACCGCCGCCCCCGCCAAAACAACTTTAAGCCACAACATTGCGGTCTTCCCCGCAGATCTTCCCCACCCGCCCGAGCCCGTCGAGCAGCACATAGCGGGAAAAGAGCCCCTCCGGCACGTCCTCCGCGCGCGTCAGATGGGCAGAGGCGAACACATACACGCCGCTTTGCACGGCGCGCCGCACCGCGGGATAGTCGCCTTCGAGCAATTCGTCCGTCACGATGAGGTCGGGGCGCATTGCGCGGATGCCCGCCGTAAATGCGGTGAGCTTATCGGCAAAGCGGATAACGTCCGCCGATCCGCCGAGATCGCCCGCAGAGAGTTCGCCGCGCTCGTCGCTTACGAGCACGTTGAGCCCACGCCGCTTGCATACGAGGCGGCAAAGATCGCGCAAGAGCGTCGTCTTCCCCTCCCCGGGCGGCGAAAGCAGAATGAGCGAGCGCATCCCGTCTGCAAGGCACGCCGCATAGATCTCCTCCGCGCACCCCTCCACGGCATGCGGCACGCGGATGCAGAGCGAGGTGACGCTGTGCATCGAGAGCACGCCGCCTCCTTCATAGACATAAGAGCCCGCAACGCCGACGCGCTCGCCCGCCTTTCCCGTCACAAACCCCTGTTTGAGCTGTTCCGCCGCGGAATAGACGGAGTACCCGCTCGCCGCAAAGAGCGCATCCGCGATCTCCTCTGCCGTCGGAAAGAGGGCGTCTTCCGCCCGCCCGACGACGCCGCCCTCGCCAAGCCAACAAAATTTGCCGCCGAGATTGGCGCTGAGCGGCTTGTCCGCACGGACGCGCAGCTCGTACAGCCGATTGAGATTGACGTGGCGCACGGCGCCCGCAAGACGGGGCGGAAGGAAATCGAGCATGGTATATGATATGGCGGCACGGGCAAAAATATGGCTCGCAGCAAATTTTTACATAAAAAAACCGCCGCCCGAAGGCAGCGGCTGTCGCGTTGCAGATTATTCGATGACGAACACCGAGACGCTGTTGTTTTTCAGCGTCGCGCACAGCGTATCGTCCTTGATCTCGAGCGTGGAGGTGGCGGGCTCGATATTGTGCACCTTGCCCGCACGGACGCCGATCTCGTTGATGACCGTCTCGTCCTCATGCCAGAGCGTGGTGACCTTTGCCCGCTTCTTGCCCGTAAAGCCAATCAGCTGTGCCTTCATCTTCTCATCCTTGCCCGAGACGTTGACGACTTTGAGATAGATCTTGCCGTCGTCGCCCACCGTCGCAGATTGGAAAATGCGCTCGTTGACCTTCCAGATATTTTTGGAGAGCACTTCATGCCAAGCGCCGTCCTTCAAGATCTGCGCTTCAAACCGCTTTTTGGTATAGCGGAGCTTCATGATATTGCCTTCCGGGCTGTAACCGAGGAACTTATCCTTGCCCATCATCTCGCAGACGGTACGGATGAAATCCACCCGCTTATCGAAGGATACATCGTACCCCTTATGGTTTTTGCCGTATTGGCAGCAGATAGAGAAGCCCGCGCTGTCCATCGTGCCCGCATCGCGCACGTCGGCAACGCCAACGCCCGCAATAAAGCTCTGCTCGCCCGAAATGCGGCGGAAAGAAATCTCCACTTCGCAGTCGGAGAACTTCCCGTCGAGGTAATATCCGTTGAAGGCGTCGCTCTCCTCGATGATGAGCTCGCCGTTCTCGAAGTGCCCGCCGCGGCAGTTGGGATATACCTTCCATTCGCCGAGCCCGTCTTGGAAGGAGTGATGGTAGAGCTCCTTGCCCGATTTGATATCGCGCACGGTGACGCTCGCCACCGCGCTCGCCGTGCGATGCCCGCCGATGAGCAGCCCGCCCGCGTTGTCGTCATCCACCTTGGAAACGCCCGTCAGCGTGTATTTGCCGACGTTGGAGGCAAACATTTGCTGCACATAGTAGTTGGGCGTGAGCATGATGTCGCGCGCGTTGAACCAGATCATGTTGGGCGTCCAGCGGTAGTTGTAGGT
>CALVLO010000145.1 GCA_944338265.1 uncultured Clostridia bacterium | reverse complement strand
GGCGATCTAATACTCCATCGACACAGCCACTCCGGACAGCGCATACCAAAACGGCTTATACCGCTACACCTCCGCAGGAGGCGCGGAGAAGGTTGACCAAAGCGGCGCCTACAAGGCGCTCACGCCTTACGGCGAGAACCTCTACTGCATTGAGGGAACTTCGGTGCGGGAGATCGCCGCCTCGGAGGGCGGCGCGGCGTTCACCGATTATGAGATCGCAGCCGCATCCTCCTCTCTGCACCGCCTTTCGGGCGCGAAAGATACGGCGCGCGCGGGAGACCTTTTGGTCACGGCGGATGCGGGCAACAATCGCGTCTCCGTGTATAATTTTCAGACGCAGCGCTATTCCGTGATCTCCTGCGACGCGATCCCTTCCATCGTCGCGACGGACGGCGAGACAATCGCCTACGCCGCGGGCACGAACATTTACACCTGCACCTACGGCGATGCGCAGTTCACGCAGGCGACCCTGCCCACTTCGCTCTTACAGGATATTTCCGGGCTGGCGTGCGTCTACGGAACGGTGTACTATGTGACGGAAAACGGCATGCGCGGAAGCGTCGGCGGGGAGATGGTCTCCTCGACGGGCACGCCCACGGGGCTTGCCGCCGACCTTTACGGCGACCTCTATGTGACGTACAGCAACGCCGAAGCCTGCAAATTCACCGAAGAAGAATTTCTCACTTCGGGCAATGCGGGCACGGGCTTGGGGTTTACCGCTCCCGCGGGCGACATCTATCCCGAAGCCGATTTTATGGGCAATCTCTACTACCTCTCGGGCGGCGTCCTCTACAAAAACGGCGAGAAATTTGCCGATTTTGCGGAAAACTTTATCTGGACGGAGGACGGCGCACTGCAAAGCCCCACCGCCTTTGCCCTCGGATTTGAGGATGACGAAGTGTACTTCAACTTCGGCAATTACATGGTAAAGAGCAACGCAGGCACGCTTGCAGACATCCCCACGCTCGGCGAGATCCAAGCGGAGGGCGCGCGCGAAGGGGCGTTCGCCTCCCATGCGCCCGAGGGGCTGCTCGTCACCGTTCCCGCGGGGGCGGTGGGCGTTGCTACCGATCTAAGCGAATTGCGCACGGGCGAAAGCGCGTTCTTCCCCTACCGCGGCTATGCGCGGACGGCGGAGGCGCGGGAGGGCATTCTGCTTGCGAAAACGCAGAGCTGGTCGCTCATCCTCTTTGCGGAGGGCGAGGGAAGTTACAGCGCCTCCCTCTACCGCCTCGGCACCGAACAGGCGCGCGATCCCGCCTCTTACTACACCGCGGCGGAGGGCGCGGCGCGCTATCTTTCGAGCGAAGCCGGCGCCTACTTTGCGCCCTGCCTCGAATCCGCCCTCACCGAACGCCGCCTTGCGCGCGGGACTGCCGTCTCCTACCTTGGTACAGTGAAGACGGCGGAGCTCGACTACGCGCTCATCGAATACACGGACGGCGCGCAGGGGAGCCTGCGCGGCTATGTGCCCCTCTCCTATCTCACCGTTATCCCCGCCGAGAGCGCCGCGGGCGAAAATTACACGCTCGCCTACCTGAAATCCAACAAGGAGGGCGTCCTCTTTACGACGGCGACGGGCGAAGAGAAGCTTGTTACCGAGCGGACGGAGGTCCGCCTCTACGCCAACGGGGACGGCACCTATACCGCACGCCTGACGGAAGATCTTTCGTACAGCGCCGTCATTACGGATAAGATGATCGATAAAGACAATGCCGAAGTCGTCCGCATTGCGCTCATCGTCATCCTCTCCGTGCTCGCGCTCGTCATTCTGGGCGTGTATATCTTCCTGCTCCCGTGGGAAAAATACCGCAAGCGCGGAAAAAATCTTCCGCCCCGCTCTTGACTTTCCCGCAAAAATCGTGTAGAATAAACCAACCGAAAAACGCCCCCGCGGGCGCTCGGATACAAAACAAATTGGAAGAGGAATGGAATATGGCAACTTATCTTTCACCGCTCGCACCTCAGCGGGCAGACCCCTACCTGTACAAGCACACGGACGGCAAGTACTACTTTACGGCGACCTGCCCCAAGTACGACCACCTCGAAATCCGCTGCGCCGATACGGTGAACGGCATTGCGGCAGCGCCCGCCCGCACGGTGTGGAAGAAGCACGCCTTCGGCGCGCTGGCATGTCACATCTGGGCGCCCGAGCTACACTTTGTGATGGGCAAGTGGGTCATCTACTTTGCCGCGGGGCATAAGCCGCACATCTGGGACATCCGCCCCTACGCGCTCATCTGCAAGGGCAGCGACCCGATGAAGGACGAATGGGCGGCGGAACCCGTCCCCATGCAGCCCGCCAAGGACGACCCCTATCCCTTTACAGACTTCTCGCTGGATATGACGGTGTTCGAGCACAAGGGCAGGTGGTACGCCGTATGGGCGCAGAAATTCGGCTGCGCTCGCGCAGAAAAGCCCATCTCAGACCTGCTCATCGCCGAACTTGAAACGCCCACCAAACTCAAAACGGTGTTTACACGCATCACCTCGCCCGACTACGATTGGGAGCGCGACGGCGGTTTTTGGGTGAACGAAGGC
>CALVLO010000144.1 GCA_944338265.1 uncultured Clostridia bacterium | reverse complement strand
GCGCTGTTTGCGTACGAACTCTACCGCATGTACATGGCGTACTGCGAACGCCGCCGTTTCCGCTGGGAGGTCGTCGATCTCAACGAGACGGAGCTGGGCGGCATGAAGGAAGCCATCGTCAACATCGAAGGGCGCGGCGCGTACGCCCGCCTCAAATACGAGAGCGGCGTGCAGCGCGTGCAGCGCGTGCCCGCAACCGAGTCGCAGGGGCGCATCCATACCTCCACCGTCACCGTGGCAGTCCTGCCCGAGGCAGAGGAAGTGGAAGTGCAGCTCGACGAGAAGGATATCCGCATCGATCTCTTCCGTTCTTCGGGCGCGGGCGGGCAAAAGGTCAACAAAACGGAGACCGCCATCCGCCTCACGCACTTTCCGACGGGCATCGTCGTCACCTGCCAGGATGAGCGCAGCCAACTCAAAAACAAAGAGAAGGCGTTCCGCGTGCTCAAAAACAGGCTGTACGATTATTACAACGGGGCGGCGGCTTCCAAGGAGGCGGCTTCCCGCAAGAGCCTCGTCGGCACGGGGGATCGGAGCGAACGCATCCGCACTTACAACTTCCCGCAGAGCCGCATCACCGATCACAGGATCGGGCTCAGCCTGCACGCGATGGATGCCTTCCTCGCGGGCGATCTCGATGAGATGATCGATGCGCTCGCGCGGGCGGATACCGAGCAAAAGCTCGCGGGCATGTCTGAAGATAGTTAAAGGAACGGTCTTTTCCGCGGCGCGGGCAGGATATGCCGCGGCAGACCGGGAGAACATTTTTTGAGAGGTGTACTTATGAAAGAACGTTTGGCAAAACGCATCCAAACCATTTCCCCCTCGCAGACGCTCGCCATCAGCGCCAAGGCAAAGGCGATGAAGGCGGCGGGGGAGAGCGTCATCAACTTCGGTGTGGGCGAGCCCGATTTCCCCACCCCCGCGCACATCGTGGAGGCGGGCATTGCGGCGCTCAAAGCGGGCAAGACAAAGTACACGCCCTCCTCGGGGCTGCCCGAGCTCAGGCGCGCCATCTGCGAAAAGTTCGCGCGCGACAACGGGCTCAGCTACGAGCCTGCGCAGATCATCGTCTCCAACGGCGCTAAGCACTCCATCTTCAACGCCTGCTACGCGCTCATCGAAGAGGGGGACGAGGTCATCATCCCCGCGCCCTATTGGCTCACCTATCCCGAAGTCGTCAAGACGCTCGGCGGCGTGCCCGTCTATATCGAAGCGAGCAAGGAAAACGGCTATAAGATCACGCCCGCACAGCTCGAAGCGGCGATCACGCCCAAGACAAAGCTCATGATCTTCAACTCGCCCTGCAACCCCACGGGCACGGTGTATTCGGAGGCGGAAGTGCGCGCGCTCGCAGCCGTCTGCGAAAAGCACGAGATCTTCGTCATCTCCGATGAGATCTACGAAAAGCTCGTCTACGGCGGCGCAAAGCCCTTCTCGTTCGCGAAGGTCTCCGAGAAGATGAAAGATCTCACCGTCACCGTCAACGGCGTCTCCAAGACGTATGCCATGACGGGTTGGCGCATCGGCTATCTCGCCGCACCCAAGGATGTTGCCAAGGCGATCGACTCCTTCCAGAGCCACGCCACATCCAACGCCTGCTCCGTTGCGCAGTACGCCACGCTCGAGGCGCTCGGCTCTTCCGAGGCGGAGGTAGGGGAGATGGTCTCCCGCTTTGCCGACCGCCGCGAGGCGATGCTCGCGCGCATCCAAAAGATGCAGGGCGTCTACTGCGTGGTGCCGCACGGCGCGTTCTATGTGATGCTCGTCGTGGGCGGGGCGTTCGGCAAAAAGGCGGGCAGCCGCACCATCGCCGATTGCGTCGGCTTTGCCGAGGCACTCTTGGAGGAGGCAAAGGTCGCCGTCGTGCCCGGCACGCCCTTCGGCGCGCCCGACTGCGTGCGCCTTTCCTATTCGCTCTCGATGGAGGATATGCTCGAGGGGCTCGACCGCATCGATGCCTTCATGCGGGGGCTCAAATAAAAATTTTTGGAAATTTTTCCAAACCCTCTTGAAATATACGCAAAAACTTGGTACAATAAAGATAATAAAACATCGCCTTCGGGCGACGAGGAGGAGCAAATGGTCAAAGTCATCTGCGGCCCCAAGGGCAGCGGCAAGACGAAGCGCATCATCGACGCGGCAAATGCGGCTGTCGATACGGCAAAGGGAAACCTTACGTTCATCACCGATACGAAGCGGTACATGTACGATCTCAGGCGTGAGATCCGCTTCGTGGATACGAGCGATTACTCTGTCGCGGGGGAAGATGCGCTCTGCGGGTTCATCAAGGGCGTCATCGCCGGCGGGTACGATAACGAGTTCGTCTATATCGACGGCGTTGCACGCATCGCGGGCAAGGCGATCAAGGATATGGCGCAGTTCTTCTATATGATGGAGAAGATCGCCGAGATGCGCGATCTCAAGCTGTACATCACCTGCAGCTGCGCGCAGGAGGAACTTCCCGACTTCGCCAAGAAGTATCTGTAATCGTACGAAACAACGCTCAATCGCCGTCCCTTGTTCAAGGGACGGTTTGAGCGTTTTCATAA
>CALVLO010000143.1 GCA_944338265.1 uncultured Clostridia bacterium | reverse complement strand
CGACAATCTGCTCTCCGTGGCGGATGCGGGGGAGCCCATCGATAAGAGCAGCCTCCTCTACTGCATCGCCCTCGCGCGCGAGGGGAGCACGGTGGACGTGGGCGGCGTTTTGAAGGACGTCGTTGCCTTTACGGCGCGGGGAAAGCCCGTAAAGTGCAAGACGGTGGGGCAGCAAAAGTACGTTTCTGCCATCCGCGCCAATACCATCACCTTCGGCACGGGGCCTGCGGGCACGGGCAAGACCTACCTTGCCGTTGCCCTCGCCGTTGCCGCCTACAAGGCCAAGGAGGTGGAGAAGATCATCCTCACCCGCCCCGCGGTGGAGGCGGGCGAGAAGCTCGGCTTTTTGCCGGGCGATCTGCAGACCAAGGTAGACCCCTACCTCCGCCCCCTCTACGATGCACTCCAGGAGCTGTTCGGCTTGGAGACGTATGCAAAGCTGATGGAGAAGGGCGTGATCGAAGTGGCGCCGCTCGCCTATATGCGCGGCAGGACGCTGACTTCCGCCTTCGTCATTCTGGACGAGGCGCAGAATGCCACGCGCGAACAGATGAAGATGTTTTTGACCCGCCTCGGCGAGGGGAGCAGGATGGTCGTAACGGGCGATCTGACGCAGACCGACCTCCCCGAGGGCAAGACGAGCGGGCTCAGGCATGCCGTGAACGTCTTGAAGGGCGTGGAGGATATTGCCGTCGTCGAGCTTACCGAGCGCGACGTCGTGCGCCATCCGCTCGTTATGCGCATCGTCCGCGCCTATGAGCGGGACGAGCAGCGGAAGGCGCGGGGAGAACGAAAATGAAAAACGCAGGAGAAGTAAAAAATTCCCGCCTGGTGCGCAGCGCGTTCGTCTTTGCGGCGTGCTTTCTCGTGCTGCTCGTTGTGGAATTTCTGATGATCGTTATCAACGATCCGGACGGGTGGACGCAGTATTTCAGGGAGGAGGTGACCGCCGTCATCACGCTGGTCGTGTGTACCTTCCTGCTCTGCTTTATCATCTTTTATTACTACTATTTCGAGGACAAGGAGTTTCTTGCGGAGACCTCCAACGTCGTGCTCGTCTTTTTCCTCTTTACGATAGCGGTCGTCCTCTCGTATGTGTTCGGGAAGTACATCAACATCTACGCCCGCCCCGATGCGTTTTTGGCGCTCGTGTGCGTCTTCCTCTTTAACCGCCGTCAGGCGATCATGCTCAACTTCATCTTTTCCATCCTCATGTTCGTCATCGACACCTACACCAACAACTTCGCCGCGGACGGCGCGACGGCGCAGGTGTACTACGCGCTCATGCTCAACTTTGTGTGCGGCACGTTCGCGATCTTTGCCGTCGGCAAAAACAAGACGCGCGGCGGGCTGCTTCTGACGGGGTGTGTGATCGCCATCCCCACCGTGATCATCGTCACGCTGCTGCAGGTGACGACGTTCTACAACAATTGGATCGGGTTCGTCGTCTGCCTCGGCTGCGGCGTGCTGGGCTGCCTCGTTTCGGCGGCGCTCGCGCTTGCGCTCATGCCAGTGTTCGAGGGGCTCTTTAACCGCCTCACCGTCTTCCGCCTGCGGGAGCTCACGAGCACCAACGCGCCCCTTCTCGTGCGCTTGCAGCGGGAGGCGCCCGGCACTTTCAACCATTCGCTCATCGTGGCGCAGCTCTCGGAGACGTGCGCCGTCGCCATCGGCGAAAATGCCGAGCTCGCCCGTGCCGCGGCGTATTATCACGACGTGGGCAAGCTCAAACAGCCCGATTGCTTTACCGAAAATCAGACCGATTACAACGTGCACGACGAGCTCATGCCCGAGCTCTCCGCCGATATCATCCGCTCGCATGCGCAGGACGGCTACGAGCTGCTCACGGCGGCGCGCTTTCCCAAGATCATTGCCGATGTGGCGCGCGAGCACCACGGGACGCTTCCCATCAAGTACTTTTACAACAAGGCGATGAAGCTCTCGGGCGGGGACGCCGACGTTGCGGACTATTCCTACCTCGGACCCACGCCGCAGACCAAGATCGCCGCCATCGTGATGATCGCGGACGCCTCGGAGGCGGCGGCGCGCGCCATGACCGACCGCTCGCCCGCAAACGTGGAGCGCACCGTCCGTTCCATCATCGAAGAGCGGATGGACCTCGACCAATTCGGCGAGTGCGATATTACCATGCGCGAGCTGACGATCATCAAACAGACGCTTGTGGAGGCGCTCTCCGGCGTGCACCATCACCGCGTGAAGTACCCCGCCATCCGCTTTAACCGTGCGCGGCAGGCGGTCAGCGAAGAGGAGAACCGCGGATGATCGCCTTTGATTCCGATCTCCCCCAAGCGGGGCTTGCGCGCCTTTCCGACGCGCTTTGCGGGCTTTGGGAGGGGGATGACCTCTCTGCCGAGCTGCTGCTCGTCTCCGAAGAGGAGATCCGCGCGCTCAACGCGCGGGAGCGGGGCATCGACCGCGTGACCGACGTTTTGAGCTTTCCTGCGATGGAGGGCATCAAGGGCATGCCCCTTTGCAAAGAGGAGCACGGGGAGTGCATCGACGAGGAAGGGCGTATCTTTCTTGGCAGCATCGTCATCTGCGAAAAGCGCGCCCGCGAACAGGCGGCGGAGTACGGGCATTCCTTTGAGCGGGAGCTCTG